>JBGUVZ010000484.1:0-2044 GCA_045220685.1 Oscillospiraceae bacterium
GGTGAAAAGCGTGATTCAGGCGTTGAGGACGCAGCGATAGTTGCAACACATCTGACTCTTGCCGCTGCTGATGAAGGTGTGGACAGCTGCTGGCTGAATTACTTTGATCCGGACAAATTGGCTGCCGCACTTGGTCTGCCTGAGAATGAGGAGATACTTATGCTTCTTGATCTGGGTTATGCAGCGGAAGGTGCAGGCCCTCTTCCAAATCACGAAAGCAGAAAGCCGCTGTCAGAGACAGTGACTTACCTGGAATAGAGATCACTACTGCTCGCTTTATATATCCGAGCAATTATAGGAGGAGTATTATGAAACGTCTTGTAGAAGTACACTATTATATAAAGCCGGGAAAACGTCAGGCTTTTTACAATGCCATTCTCAGCAGCGGTATTGCAGATGCCGCTCGTGCAGAAGACGGGAACGAAAAATACGATTACTATTTTAGCCCTGACAACGAAAACGAACTGATTTTGCTTGAAATATGGAATTCGGCAGAAGCTGTTCAGTTCCATATGGAAACACCACACTATAAAGCTCTCACAGAGCTGAAGAAGGAGTATGTGACAGAAACTGTCTTCAAGCGGTATGAAATAACAGAAATATAACGGTGACATAACATTTCATAATAAAGGAGAAACGTTATGCAGAACTATACACTCGCAAACGGCGTGCAAATACCCGCTGTCGGTCTCGGAACATGGCAGACACCTGATGATGAGACAGGCTATCAGGCTGTTCTCTCGGCACTGAAGCTCGGTTATAGGCATATCGACACAGCGCAAGGTTACAGGAATGAAGATATTGTAGGAAGAGCAGTCAGGGACAGCGGCATCTCCCGTGAAGAAGTCTTCATCACCTCAAAGCTTGACAATCCCAATCATGGATATGACAACACAATGCGTTCCTTTGAAGAAACACTGCAAAAATTAGGAACTGACTATGTTGACCTTTTCCTGATACACTGGCCTAATCCACTGCAATACCGCAGCACATGGCATCAGACAAATGCGGAGACATGGAAGGCTTTTGAGGAGCTATATCATGCCGGAAAAATAAGGGCGATCGGCATCAGCAATTTCAGACAGCATCATATTGATGAACTGCTGAAAACGGCTGAAATTACGCCAATGGTTAATCAGATACGTCTTTGTCCCGGAGATACACAGGACGAGCTGGTGCAGTATTGCAGGGAGCGTAATATACTGCTTGAAGCGTACAGTCCGCTTGGCACAGGACAGATATTCAAAGTCCTGGAAATGCCGGCGCTTGCGGAGAAGTACCATAAGAGCATCGCACAGATATGTATACGCTGGAGTCTGCAAAACGGTTTTCTGCCCCTTCCTAAGTCGGTCACAACTGAGAGGATACGCGAAAATATGGATGTATTCAGTTTTGAGCTGTCGGACGAAGATATCAGTCTTATCGCCGGTCTGACCGGCTGTGTCGGACTATCCAAGGATCCGGATACTACAAATTGGTAAAATATGGAATAAGAGAATAAGCAAGCAGCCTGTTTCAAACGGTTGCTTGCTTATTTTTATCGCCATAAGTTCAAATCTTTCCGTACCTGACATAACAATAATTAACAGAATAATGCAAAGCAAATGTATCACTATAAATACAGTAGCCGTAAGAATATTGCGGCTCCGTAAAAAAACTACGGCAACTATTGACTTTGCCCGAAAACCGTGGTATACTAACAATAGAATCAGTCTGTATTTAGGAGGAATCTCACTATGCTGAAAAAGTTTGAAGTAGAAAATTTCAAAGGATTCTCGAAAAGGCTTGTCTTTGACCTTACTGCAAGAGATTATGAATTCAATCAGAATCTTACTGAAAATGGTATAGTTAAAAAGGCTATTATATATGGTAAAAATGGGGTTGGAAAGAGCACCCTTGGTATAGCTCTGTTTGATATTATTTCACATCTTACAGATAAAGAACGTGTCCCGTTCTTATATTTGCAAAATTATATTTGTCTGGAAAACATAATGAAACCTGCTTTATTTAAGTATACTTTTAATTTTGATAATGATATTGTAGT
>JBGUVZ010000485.1:0-15307 GCA_045220685.1 Oscillospiraceae bacterium
AAGAAATAGCGCGTGATACTGCTCAAAAAACGCAAGAGTTCATATCACATCCGGTACAAACCACCAGCAGAGCGGCTAAAGAATTCAGCGAAAACTGGCACAGCGGAATAGATCAGTTAAAACAAAGCGGAACAACCGGACAGATGTTCGGAGCATACAGCGAAGGTGTTGTAAATAATCTAACTAACACGGCATCAGGGTTTGTACAGTTTATAAAAGATCCGCTGGGAACAGTAAATGAAACAGTAGATTATTTCCTGCAGGATCCTCTCATAAACAATCCTGTTACCGCATTGGGAATGTATTATTATGATGTCGGAAAGGCAAGTTATGCTCATGACTGGAATACGGTAGCAAATAAAGTCGGAAGCGGAACGGTAACCGTAGCTGAGGTTTTAGGTACGGAGTATGTACTTAAGGGCATTAATGGATTAAAGAAAAATCCTGCTGCAAAGAATCCTGCCGGTAAGTCTTCTGTAGCGAATGGTGTTAAAGGATCCACAACAGCATCGGCTTCAGGAATAAGAAATCAGAGCAGGTATTCGCTGACCGGAGCAGAACATTATGAGGACCTTAAACGTGTGTTTGGGGCGGATAATGTTAAGTGGGAGACATCATTGCCAAACAATCTCAGGTCATTAGAAAAAAAGCCAAATATAGTTTACAGGGCGTTAAACTCTAAAGATGCTGAGAGATATGGTCAAGGCTTAGGATTGGAAGCCAAGAATCCGGATGGAGCATGGACTTTGTCAGACCATCTTATTTATGGATCAAGTAAAAAATCATGGATTAATGATCCATATATATCAACCACAACAGATATTGAAGTAGCTAGAGGGTTTAATGAGTCAGGAAGTAATTTGGGAATAATTGAAATTGATTTAAACAAAGTTACTACAAATTATTTGAAAGGTTATGAAATATATCCAAGAGTAAATGGAGTATCTGGCTTGCCATATCATTATTCTATCTGGCAACAAGAGGTTTCAATTTACCGAAGTATACCTAAAGAAGCAATAAAGGGGTTTGTAAAATGATAACAGAAAGAATTAATGAGATTGAAGATAATATCAATAAATTAACAGTTGATTTGTTAACTCCTATTAGAGGATCAAAAACCATTAATCAAGAAGCAATTGAAAAATTACATTCTTTGCTAGATGAACTAATAGTTCTTCTGAAAGATGAGAAGACAATAAAGCGAAGCTTAGCAGGACTAATATTTTTTATTTATACAACTGTTGCAGCTGAATCAGAGCATTTGCATTATTCGCATCCGGTTTTTATAGAAGCGGGAAGATTAGAGGAATATCTGGACAGATTGCTGGATTTTTCGTCTTTGGCCGAATAAGAGCAAAGTTTTATGTGGAGGAAAAATGTCAATATATTTTTATAAAACAAATGAAGCATATGGATGCTTTTCAAATTTTTCGAAACATCCTTTTGAATTGGATAATAAACTTTGGCCGACAAGTGAACATTACTTTCAGGCACAGAAATTTGCTGGAACAGAATATGAGGAACATATTAGATTGACAGCAACTCCAATGGATGCAGCAAACATGGGACGAGACAGGAAATTACCGTTAAGGAAAGACTGGGAAATCGTTAAGGATGAAATTATGCGAAAAGCTGTTATGGCGAAATTTCGAGCAAATGAAGATGCAAGGAAAATATTGCTTTCAACTGGAAATGAAGAATTGATAGAGAATACAACAAAAGATTATTACTGGGGATGTGGCGATAATGGTACTGGAAGAAATATGCTTGGAAGAATACTGATGGAAGTCAGAGCAGAATTACGAAATAGTTAAATTCAAGAATAACTATTTTGCACTATCAAAAGCACGCCGCAGGCGTACCATTTAAAAGGTGGTGCCTGCGGCACGATTTATTTTACAGAAAATCTATTGCTGTTCAGTTCTTTCTATGGTATAATGAAGTCTCTGACTTTATTGCAAAAGAATACAAGGAGCGAAATATATGAAATACTTCAAATCGTTATTTTTGCCGGCTTTATGTGCTGTGTGTTTTTCAGCCTGCAGCGTAATTGAAGATAATGGTACGGATAATATGAATGCAGGCGAAGAGACAACAACTACTTCGGATATTGCAGAAAGAACAGAAGAACAAACAACTGCATTCAAAGCAGAGATAACTTCCGTATCTGATGAAAAGACGCAGAATGATACTGATAATTATCAAATCACAGTAGATTCAGCTCATTTTTCTGCAGTTATTGATGGCGGCAAATGGTATACCGAAGATAAAACGGATGACATGGTAGTTGAGCTGCTGGGAATGAGTTATAAATGGCTCGCACAGAAAGATATGGAAAAAACGGGGAGCGCCAAACCATCCATGATACAGTTCGGACCTGTACTCGAAGATTTTAAAATTGAAGATCTTGATCAGGAAAAACTAAACGGTGAGACTGACGTAAACAAAGTGTTTCTTATGATATGCGAAGAGAGACTGCAATTAGATTATGCTGAGGTACAGCTTTCACGAATTGAGGAACACAGCGGCATAAAAATGTCACACGTAAGAAACTATATCGACTATGAGTCAGCTGGAATTGAACGCCCGAATTTATACCAGGATGAATATGTTTTTTATTCGGGCGGAGCAATGAATGAAATCGTAGTCGGTTACACAGATGATGAAGAAGGTCATGCAGCATATAACAATTTTGAAGAAACTATAATTGATAATATAACGTTGAAAGACTGATAAAAACACACGATGTTTCGTTCAAAAGGGTATTGATCATCTGAGAAATTCAAAGATACAAAAAAAGCTCTCACAGCCGAAAAAACTGTGAGAGTCTGATTATTTTATTCAGATAAACACCGTCTGTATGTAATCAGGCGCTGTTTTCAAAATCGCGCCGCAGGCGTACAATGTTCCACGTGGAACATTTTAAAATCCTCTGTGAAATTTCACAGAGGATTTTTTCTTTACACTACTAATAATATATGCTATAATAATAGGTGACTTAGTTTTACGAAGGAGGAATATGAAGTGGGTAAGGTAATAGCTGTCGCCAATCAGAAGGGCGGTGTAGGCAAATCCACTACAGCCATAAATCTTGCGGCACATATCGGAAGCAGGGGCAGAAAAGTTCTCTGTATCGATCTCGATGCACAGGGAAATGTCACAAGCGGATACGGTATAAGAAAGAAGACTGTAAAATATTCCTCATATGATCTTCTTACAGGAAGAGCCGGTGCGGAGGAAGCGGTAGTTGAAACGGAGTTCGAAAATGTTTCAGTTATACCGTCAACATCAGCTCTTGCCGGTGCGGAGATCGAAATAGCCGACCTCGACAACAGGCTCAAGCGCCTTAAGATGCAGGTCCTCACCTTAAAGGACAAATACGACTACATTTTTATCGACTGCCCGCCGTCACTCAGTCTGGTGACACTTAACGGACTGGTCGCAGCAGACAGCCTTATAATCCCGCTTCAGTGCGAATTTTTCTCACTTGAAGGACTTTCACAGCTTAACCAGATTATTAAGCATGTCCGTGTAAATGAAAATCCTTCACTTAAAATAGAAGGCATACTTTTTACCATGTTCGATCCTCGTCTCAATGTTACGAATCAGGTCGTGGAAGAAGTGAAAAAGGCCTTCCCGGATACGGTGTTCGAAACCACCATTCCGCGTAATGTAAGACTTTCCGAAGCACCGAGCTACGGAATGCCGGTCATGTACTACGACAAGGCTTCAAAGGGAACGGAAGCCTATGCAAGACTGGGCGCTGAGATCCTCGGCGAAAAGTTCGAGGAAAAACCGAAGAAAACCGTAAAGGCGGTTCCGAAAAAGAAAAAGAAGAAAAAAACTGAAAGGAAGTGACGGACTTGGCACCTAAAAAAGGCGGACTGGGAATGGGTCTGGACATACTTTTTGAAGACAACTCTTCAGAAGTACAGACCAAAAGCAATCTCAGAGTTTCCGAAATCGAGCCGAACAGACTTCAGCCGAGAAAGGAATTTGATGAGGAAGCAATATCCTCACTCGCTGATTCCATACGTGACCACGGCCTTATCCAGCCGATAGTTGTCCGTCCTTTCGGCAGATCATATCAGATCGTTGCCGGTGAAAGACGCTGGAGAGCTGCGAGAGCCGCAGGTCTTGATGAAGTACCGGTAATAATAAAAGATCTTTCGGATTCCGAAACAATGCAGATCGCCCTTATAGAAAATCTGCAGCGTGAAAACTTAAATCCTGTGGAAGAAGCCCTTGGATACAGGGAACTTTCCGAGAAATATGATCTTACTCAGGAAAGGATAGCCGAGATAACCGGCCGTTCAAGATCAGCCGTTGCCAATTCATTAAGAATACTCGGACTTCCGGATGAAGTCCTTGAACTTATAAAGGAAGGTCTGGTATCCACCGGACACGCAAAGGTTCTTCTTTCTGTGGAGGACAAAGAAGTTCTTAAGGAGCTGGCAAAAAGGATACCGGAAGAGGAGATCACGGTACGAGCCCTTGAAAAGATAGTAAAGGAGCTTGGCGCCGGAAAGAAGGAGAAACTTCCTTCAAAACTTCCTGACAGCTACTTCAAGGAAATGGAGATCAGTCTGAGGCAGAACCTCGGCAGAAAAGTCCAGGTCAAAAGCCGTTCAGGTGACAAGGGTACACTTGTTCTTGAATTCTACAACAAGGATGATCTTCGCGAGCTCGCAGAAAAGCTTGCAAAGTACTGATAAAGTATATAAATAAATTTAAATAAAATAATATATTGAAAGAGAGCAGAAATATCATGTTAGATATTAAATTTGTCAGAGAAAATCCTGACATCGTAAAGCAGAACATTAAAAACAAATTCCAGGATGAAAAGCTTCCTCTTGTTGATGAAGTAATTGCACTCGACAAGAAGAACCGCGACATCAAGCAGGAAGTTGAAGCACTCCGTGCTAACAGAAACAAGCTTTCAAAGCAGATCGGCGGTCTCATGGCTCAGGGCAAAAAGGATGAAGCCGAAGAAGTAAAGGCTCAGGTAAATGCTCAGGCTGCAAGACTTGAAGAACTCAACGCTGAAGAGAGAACAGTTGAGGAAGAACTCCGCACAAAGATGATGACTATTCCGAACATCATTGATCCTTCAGTTCCGATAGGCAAGGATGATTCAGAAAACGTTGAAGTTGAAAAGTTCGGTGAACCTGCTGTTCCTGACTTTGAAGTTCCTTACCACGTTGATATTATGGAAAAGCTCAAGGGTATCGACATCGACAGCTCAAGAAGAACAAGCGGTAATGGTTTCTACTATCTCTGCGGTGACGTTGCTCAGCTCCAGTCATGTATCCTTTCATATGCAAGAGACTTCATGATCGACAAAGGATTTACATACTACATTCCTCCGTTCATGATCAGAAGCTCAGTAGTTACAGGCGTTATGAGCTTTGACGACATGGCTGACATGATGTACAAGATAGAAGGCGAAGATCTTTACCTTATCGGTACTTCAGAACACTCAATGATCGGTAAGTTCATTGATACTATAGTACCTGAAAGTGATCTTCCTCAGACACTTACAAGCTATTCACCATGTTTCCGTAAGGAAGTTGGTTCAAAGGGTATCGAGGAACGCGGTGTTTACCGTATCCACCAGTTTGAAAAGCAGGAAATGGTTGTTGTCTGCAAGCCTGAAGAATCAATGGAATGGTTCCGCAAGCTCTACAGCTACACAGTTGAATTCTTCCGCACACTTGATATTCCGGTAAGAACACTTGAATGCTGCTCAGGCGATCTTGCTGACCTTAAGGTTAAGTCTATCGACGTTGAAGCTTGGTCACCAAGACAGAAGAAGTACTTCGAAGTAGGAAGCTGTTCAAATCTCGGCGATGCACAGGCAAGAAGACTCAGCATCAGAGTTAAGGATGAGAACGGAAACAAGTATTTCCCTCATACTCTCAACAACACAGTTGTTGCTCCGCCAAGAATGCTCATCGCATTCCTTGAAAACAACCTTAATGCAGACGGTTCTGTAAACATTCCGAAGGCTCTCGTTCCTTATATGAGAAAGGAAAAGCTTTTACCGAAGGCGTAATAACCATACGTAAACGATACTGATCATCCTGTACAAATACAGGTAAAATCACATAAGAACGGGGTTACTTCCGGGGATATTTTTTACTTGACAAAAGTCGCAAAATAGAGTATTCTAATAGAAATACATTTTTTTAAGGGAGAGTGTTTTTATGCTTAGTGATTTCAACAATAAGTTCGTAAAAGAAGGTCTTACATTCGATGATGTGCTTCTGATCCCTGCAAAATCAGACGTTACACCGAATATGATCAAACTCGGTACTAATCTTACCAAGACAATTAAACTCAACACACCTGTAATGGCGTCTGCGATGGATACTGTAACAGAATCCAAAATGGCTATTGCTATCGCACGTGAAGGCGGTATAGGAATTATTCATAAGAACATGTCAATTGAAAAGCAGGTTGACGAAGTAGACAAGGTAAAACGTTCAGAAAACGGCGTTATCGTAAATCCATTCTCTCTTACAGAAGATCACATTGTCCGTGATGCTGATGAACTCATGGGCAAGTACAAGATCTCAGGTGTCCCGATCGTAGATGAAAAGGGCAAGCTCGTTGGTATCATCACAAACCGTGATATGAGATTCATGGTTGATCTTAACTCAAAGATCGGCGACGTAATGACAAAGGACAACCTCGTAACTGGTTCAGTAGGAACAACACTCGAACAGGCACAGGAGATCCTTCGTAAGCATAAGATCGAAAAACTCCCTCTCGTTGATGATGAAGGCTATCTCAAGGGCCTCATCACTATCAAGGATATTGAAAAGGCTGTTGAGTTCCCGAACTCAGCAAGAGACGCAAAGGGCAGACTCCTCTGCGGTGCTGCTATCGGCGTAACAAATGACGTTCTCGAAAGAGCTGCTGCTCTTATCGAAGCTCAGGTCGATGTACTCGTACTCGACTCAGCTCACGGTCACAGCGCAAACATCATCAGATGCTTAAAGACAGTTAAAGAACACTTCCCTGACATTCCTGTAATTGCAGGTAACATCGCTACAGCAGCTGCTGCCGAAGAACTTATCAAGGCTGGCGCTGACGCACTTAAGGTTGGTATCGGACCTGGTTCTATCTGTACAACACGAGTTGTTGCAGGTATCGGTGTTCCGCAAATCACAGCAGTTTATGACGTTGCTGAAGTTGCTCAGAAGTACGGCATTCCGGTTATCGCAGACGGTGGTATCAAGTACTCAGGCGATATCGTTAAGGCTCTTGCAGCCGGCGCAAGCGTTGTAATGCTCGGTTCACTCCTCGCAGGATGTGAAGAAGCTCCTGGTGCTACAGAAATATTCCAGGGCCGTTCATTCAAGGTTTACAGAGGCATGGGCAGTATGGGTGCTATGGAATGCGGTTCAAAGGACAGATACTTCCAGGACGGCAAGGATACAAAGAAGCTCGTTCCTGAAGGCGTTGAAGGACGTGTACCTTACAAGGGACCTCTCTGCGATACAATTTACCAGCTCGTTGGCGGTATCCGTTCAGGTATGGGTTACTGCGGCTGCGAAACAATTCCTGATCTCCACGAAAGAGCTCAGTTTGTACGCATCACAGGTGCAGGTCTTAAGGAAAGCCATCCGCACGACATCTACATCACAAAGGAAGCTCCGAACTATTCAGCTCAGATCTGATAGCGGATCAAATACAGAAATTATCTCCGAAGATCGTTACGGTTTTCGGAGATTTTTGATATATGCTGTTTCGCACATTTTAAAGCAGATACTATTACTGTAAAACATCATCAGGAGGATATTATGGGACCATATTACTACGAAGTTGTAAAAATCGACGGCGACTATGCCACACTGAAAAGAACTGACATTGATACAGAAGATACACTTCTAATAGCCATGGCGCTTCTGCCTTTCGGTACGGATACAGACAGCAGACTTAAGTGGGAGAATCTTGAGTATACGCTGATATAATTTTTCAGGAAATTTAATTTTAGGGAACTTTTTTGAGTTTTTTAGCTTGAAAAGTTCCCTAAAATTTTTGAATAATATTTTTATTAAATTCGGCTTTTTTGAAAAGTGCCGAATTTGGTTGAAATACAAATGAATACATTCTTGTATTTATAACCTATCGGGTATAAATGAGATTTGAAACGATAAAATTATACCCGATAAGGTGTAAATATATGATTTTACCTTGACTTTATAACCGAAAGGGTATAATATATAATTATGAATAAGATCGCTGAATTTGTAAAACAGAAACGAAAGGAAGCCGGACTTACACAGGAGGAGTTTGCCATGCGTTCGGGTCTTGGACTCAGATTTGTCCGTGAACTTGAACAGGGTAAGCCTACAGTAAGAATGGATAAAGTCAATCAGGCACTTGCTATGTTCGGAATGGAAGCTGTACCGGGAAGGATGGATAGGAAATGAGTACAGAGTACAGAACTGCATATGTTTATGTAAGAAACACTTTCACCGGAATACTGTCTGAAACTGAAGAAGGCTATTCTTTTGTTTACGATGAAAAATATCTTGAATCAGACGGAGCACTTTCTGTATCGCTGACTCTGCCAAAACAGAAAGAACCTTATACATCGCGGATACTGTTTCCGTTTTTTGACGGAATGATACCGGAGGGATGGCTTCTTGAAATAGTAAGCCGTAACTGGAAGATAGACAGAAATGACAGATTCGGACTTCTCCTTTCTGCCTGTCGTGACAGTATAGGAAACGTCAGTATACGGGAGGACAGATCATGAGATGTCTTTGCTGCGGTGGAATGCTTTCAGAAGATGAGTGCAGATCCGGATGGCATTTTAAATGTATAAAAAGATTTTTCGGAACCAGGAAAATACCGGAAATTGATATTTCAGAAGATGCAGTTAAGAAGCTCGCTGAGGAAACAGTAAATAGAAAATTCACTGTTCCGGGTGTTCAGAAGAAACTGTCTCTGCATTTGTTTTCAGAGGATAAACCGCGTCTTACACTTGTTGACTATCCTACCGGTTACATACTGAAACCTCAGGTCGAAGAATTCACAGCTTTGCCGGAAGCAGAACAATTGTGCATGATGATGGCGGAAGTGTGCGGTATCAGAACGGTTCCTCATGGTCTGATAAATGTAAACGGGCAGTATGCATATATAACAAGAAGAGTTGACCGTATATTCAAAGGAAACAGCATAACTGATATGCTGGCAATGGAGGATTTCTGTCAGCTGGATCTGAGACTTACGCAGGACAAGTACAAAGGTTCATATGAAAGATGTGCCGGTGTTACGGAACGATATTCGTCAAGACCAATGCTTGATATTACAGAACTGTTTATTCGTCTTGTATTCTTTTATATTTCCGGAAATTCAGATATGCATCTGAAGAATTTTTCGCTGATCGAAACTGCACCGGGAAATGGTGAGTATGTTATGGCACCGGCATATGATCTTGTTCCTGTCAATCTTGTCATGCCGGAAGATAAGGATCAGACTGCTCTTACGCTTAACGGGAAGAAGCGTAATATCAGAAAGAAGGATTTTTTCGTATTTTCGGAACACTGCGGAATAAGCAGAAAAGCGGCAGAGAAAATGATATACCGTATCGTTTCGTGTATGAACAAGTTTGAAAATCTGGTTTCAGAATCATATATTACTGATGAGATGAAAGAAAAATATATTGAAATGATAAGAAGCAGAGCAGAGGTGCTGAGTTGAATGTTCCACGTGGAACATGGTGCACCTTCGGTGCGCTATTGATAGTATCTGCACGTCGGCGACGTGCAGATACCTTTAAACAGGGAACTTTTTTGAGGTTTTCGCCTCAAAAAGTTCCCTAAAATTATAGAAAAATATTTTAATTAAATTCGGCTTTTTTTCAAAAGTGCCGAATTTAGTTGAAATTTCTTTTCAAATGAGGTATAATATAATTGAGGTGATCAGTGTGACTACTATTGCTAACGAGAAAAAATTTATAACCATTTCAGAACTTAATGATATGGGAATGTCATATTATAAAATTTCACAGCTTGTAAAAGAAGGAACACTGAATAAGGTGAACCGTACTACTTATGAGAATCTTTTGTATGCCGGAGATGAAAATGATTTTTACAGCGCAGAAGCGTTTGTTCCGAATGGAGTAGTATGTCTTATGAGTGCTGCAAGATACTACGGGCTTACTAATTTTCTTCCCGATACTGTTGAAGTGGCAATAGAACGAAAAAAACGAGTAAGTACACTTCCTGAGTGGCCGGAAATAAAGCTGTATTATTTTGATGATAAAAGAATGACTACCGGCGTAGAAATTATAGAAGAATCCGGAAACAGGTTTCATATATTCGATATAGAAAAAACAGTTGTGGATATTATTCATTACAGAAACAAAGTTGGTATTGAAGAAATGTCAGAGATACTAAGAAACTATATGAAGCGAAGTGATCGCAATATGGACAGGGTATTTTACTATGCCAGACAGCTTCGCTGTGAGAAAATACTCAGAACTTATATGGAGGTGCTGATGTAAAGGTGCACCTTCGGTGCGCTATTGATAGTATCTGCACGTCGGCGACGTGCAGATACCTTTTCTATAACCTATCGGGTATAAAATGAACTGAAAGCAGTGCTGTTATACCCGTTGAGGTATAACACAAACGATTTATAGAATAAAAATAGGGAACTTTTTTGAGTTTTACATCTAAAAAAGTTCCCTAAAATTATATTTACATATTAGTTTCACGAAATTCTATTCCAGCAATTTTCTTTAAGGAAATTACGTATTACTTCAATATCTTCTCCTTCATAATATGCAACAAGCATCTTTTTGAATTCAGGAACGTGTTCTTCTGGGATTACCAGAAGGCCTTTGCCGTGGGCTATCAGATAATGGTTTGCGAAAATAACAGAGGCTCTTTTGTTTCCGTCTATAAAGATCTGTGTTTTCATGCAGTACATACAGAGATTTATTGCGATATCTATTACGTCGTTACCAGATTCAAGGATATCTTTTATTGTCTCTTTTACTGCAGATTCAATCGGCAAAGGAGGTTTATAGGAACTTCCGCCGATGGTTACGGGAACGCCTCTGATTCGTCCTCCGTCGGTGAAAAATCCTTCATTTACTAATTTGGCGATATGACACAGCAGATAGTAATCCGATTCGGCCTGTATAACATCAGAATCAAGAATGAATTCCCATGCGTGTTTTAAATTCAGAATTTTCTGGATATCATTTGCCGTCATTCCATTAACGGTGCCGTTGTCTATGATGTCCTCTGTCTGTGGAAAGGATGTTGCTACACCTTCGAGAACAGCCTGATCATAGATGTTTGCTTTCATATTTGCTCTGGCAAATTCGAGATTCTGAATTATACTGTAATCAAGTTCAGATGATGTGTAGCCAAGTTCTGATAATCGCTTTTCGATTTTCCGGACGTTCTTTTTTAATTCCTTTAATTCTTTGGAATTCCTGAGAAGTAACTGATAAAGATCATCGGAATATACATCTACATATTTTGATGTCAGACGGCTTCCTACACGTTTTCTTATGTACAGATATTTACCGCTTTCATTTTCTTTGATCTCCGGACTTCCGTCATAAGGAATAAGATTTATTCTTGCCTGAAAATCGGCTTTTTGTTGTAAAAGTAATTGGATTTCATCGAAATTATTCATAGTGCACCTTCTTTTTAGGGAACTTTTGTGTTATAATTATATCAGAAAGTTCCCTAAAATTCAATGAAAAATTTTTTATAAATTTTTTTATTTTTTCTGTAACGAATCTGAGTTACGTGCGTCTTATGTATGAGGAGGTGAGATGGTGAAAAAGGTTGATGAGCTCTACAACACCTATTTTCACGACGTTTATCTGTATCTGTTCAGTATTTCACGGAATGAAAGTATTGCCGAAGAGTTTACACAGGAGACGTTTTTCAAGGCGATGAAATCGATCGACAGCTTTCGCGGGGAATGCAGTGTCAGGTCGTGGCTTTGTCAGATAGCGAAGAATCTTTATATGTCACACTGCCGTAAAAAGAGCAGGATAGATGAAGATGCGGAACCGGAAATGATCGCTGATGACGGCATTTCGATGGAAGAAAGAATGGAGGATAAGGATACTGCAGTTAAGATACACAGAATACTGCATGGTACCGAAGAACCGTACAAAGAGGTTTTCAGTCTTCGTGTATTCGGTGAACTGTCCTTTAAGCAGATAGCAGATATATTCGGAAAAACAGAAAGCTGGGCGCGTGTGACGTATTACCGTGCCAAGGTAAAGATAACAGAACAATTGGAGGAATTATCATGAGCAAAAAGAGTTGTGAATTAATAAAGGATCTGCTTCCGCTGTATGTTGATGACGTGTGTTCGGAAGAAAGCAGAAAGATGGTAACGGAACATCTCGCATCATGCGGAAGCTGCCGTGATGAACTTAATAAGATGAAGACGGAACTTAATATCACGGAAAAAGCAGACAAGGATATTAAAACGTTCAAAAAGATAAAGAGAAGACTGCTTATCGGCAAGATCGTTGCTGCACTTATAGGGGCATTTATCATTTTTCAGGTTGGTGCAGTTCTGGTGATAAACTGGTTAAATTCTTTTGTTCCTATGGATTATGAAAAATATGATTTTGGTAGTCATGTTACGGTCGAAGAGGATGAAGACGGAAGGGTATGGCTTGTAAAAACAGGTACTGCTGCTGACGGTACACTGAATTATTATATTCGTCCGTCCGGATCCGATATAAAACGCAAAGGACCGTATCTCACAGGAATGAAGGATAGTATGAATATGTCTCCGCTTGCAACAGAGGAGACAAAAGAGTCTGACAAAGTCGATTTTGTATTGAATATTGTTGAGCCGAAATACCAGCACTTTTTTGATGGCATGAATATGTTGATTTATCGTAGTAACAATGATTTGAGGCTTAGTACCGAGAGAACACTTATTGCAGATTATAACGCAGGTATAGCTGTAAAAGTAAATGCAGTTTACTACTACGACATCGATAACGACGAGGAACATCTGCTCTGGGAGAAGAAATAAAAGAGTGAAGAGATAACTGCATGAAGAGCAGTCCTGAAAATAAGGAGACAACAAAGATGAAAAAATATAAATGGTTTATAATTATTATGCTGGCACTGATATTCAGTGATGTGTTTCTTATAACTCATCGCAGTGATATCAAGTCACTGGAAACGGATCACAATGAAAGTTATTTTGAGTACGAAAGAAACAGAAGCGGTTATACTGTTACGGAAGGCAGAATTACAAAGATCCTGGAACCGAGCAGTGAGCACAGCATCATTGAAGATCCGGCGAAACTCTGGAAGGACACATTGTCGTGGTGTTGCTATGTTGAGTTCGAAACTTCTGACGGAAGAGTATTGACTGATGAAATCTTTCCGGCTGATTACTATAATGACAGGGTTGGAGATACAGTTGGGATCGCCTATTACCATGATCCTGAAATAAGCAGAATAATAAGGTCAACGCGTACAGAATATGTATCAGACTCTTCAAAGGCTATGAGAGGAAATCTGATAAAGATAATAGCTGTCAGTGTGTTGCTTATCGCCACAGTTCCGGCCGGTATTTTTATAAAAAAGCAGAAATGAGTACTGATGATGAGATTTTTTTCTGTTGACTACTTAATTAAACTGTGATACAATTTACTAAATCATAAATTACTAAATCGTAAATTAGCAAATTGCAAATCAGAATACATAAGGAGTATAAAAGAGAAAGATCATGTTTTACAAATTCATAATACTTGCATTCATTTTTTCATCCGGATGCATTCTGGGATGGACAATTGAACTGTTTTACCGTCGTTTCAAAATTACGAACAAGGAGCATATCTGGGTTAATCCGGGGTTTCTGACGGGACCGTATCTTCCGCTTTACGGGTTCGGACTTACAATGCTTTATCTGCTTGCCGGACTTGAAGATTACATTCCGATACAGGAAACATATCTGAGGCAGGGTGTGCTTTTCCTTGCAATGTCTGTGGTGATGACGCTTATCGAGCTTATTGCCGGTGAGATATTCATTATACGGATGAACCTTAAACTTTGGGATTATTCGCAGAATCGGTTCAACTACAAAGGAGTCATATGTCTGCGGTTTTCATTCTACTGGACGCTGCTTGGTGCGGTCTACTATTTTCTGATCCATCCGCATATACTGAACGCTCTCGAATGGTTTGCACACAATCTGTTGTTCTCGTTCTTTATCGGTATATTTTACGGAGTATTTTTCATCGACCTCGCAGAAACTTTCCAGATGGTCGGACGTATAAAGAAGTTCGCAAAGGAAAACGAGATGATCATCCGTTACGAGGAACTGAAGAATCAGATCAAACTCTATGCGATGGAAAAGAGCGAAAATTATCGTTTCCTCCATGCTCTGTACACCGAAGAAACTTCTCTTCCTGAACATCTGAAGAGATATTTTGAAATCCAGGCCGCTTTCCTGGAAGATGACCTGAAGAATGACTTTATCGATGATAAGATCGATAAGGTGAAGGAGAAAATTGAGCGGTTAAAAGAGAAGATATGACAAGACACCCTTATCCGTGGATGATGCGGATAAGGGTGTTCTGCTGAATGTACGCCTTCGGCGTGCTATAGAAAACGGCCGCCCTTATCAGGACGACCGTTGAAATGGAGGAACATTCACAGTATGCATGATAGCAATAACACGTATTGATTTTATACGTATTATATGGCATAATATAAATAGACTCTTTACAGGAAGGTGATTAATATGTTATCAATTTATCCTGCATGTTTTTACAAAGAAAAAGAAGGCGGATATTCAGTTATATTTCCGGATCTTGATCATCTCGCTACTTTTGGTGATACAATTGAAGATGCTGTGAATATGGCGGTTGATTGTCTTGCCGGATATTTGTTTACATTAAAAATAGAAAATCAGAATATTCCCGAACCGAGCGATATGAACAGTATTGATCCGGATGCAGAATACGATGAGTATGAGAGCGTATTTATAAATCTGGTATCAGTTGATGTCGAGGAGTATGCGAAAAAGCATTTTGAGAAGCCTGTAAAAAAGACACTTACTATTCCTTCCTGGCTCAATGATATGGCAGTAGAAAACAAAATTAATTTTTCACAGGTGCTTCAGACTGCACTTATGGAGCGGCTTAATATTAAAACGTGATAACAAAGTTAATATAACCAACGAACCCCCTTACCCGCGAATTCGGATAAGGGGGTTCTGCTATAAAATGTACGCCTTCGGCGTGCTATAGAAAACGGCCGCCCTTATCAGGACGACCGTTGAA
>JBGUVZ010000486.1:0-18429 GCA_045220685.1 Oscillospiraceae bacterium
TAAGCGACAAGACATTTGAGGCAATGAAAAAACACGCAGCAGAAGGAAAGCTGCCGAAAGCAAAGTAAAAAATAACACCGGAGTGAACGTTAAAAGTTTCTCCGGTGTTTTTGTGATAATCATTTTTATAAGATAAATTGCAGGGATTGCGGGGCGAAGCCCCGCAATCCCCCGTATCAGTGTCTTCTTAATTATTTATAATAGATATTCTCTTTTCCGCAGAATTCGCAGAAGCGTGATGCTGAAGTGATTTTTTTACCGCAGTTAGCGCAGAAAATATCCTTTTCAAAGATCGTGCCTACTATATTCTGTGGCTTTCTGTCTACCTTTCTGCGTCCTTCAGTATTGTACACTCTGGCATAATCGCCGTTGTCGTACCATGACTTCAGTTCCTTGGCACGCATTACTGTCCACGGATGTGTCTTGTAAAGCACGCTGAAAAGCTTAAGAAGCTTATCAAAAGCATTCTTGTCGAAGTTTTCAAACTCAACAGCCTGGTCAAGGAAAAGATCGTTGTCGATCTCATCGTATCGTGACGGCGGATATCCTGAAAGCTTTGCCATTACGGAAACAGCAGCATCGATATTCTGGCACGCAAGAAGTCCTGCACGGTCGGCTGTTATCTCGGACATTCTGTACCACTGGTAAAGAAGAATGAGCACGCCCTTGACTGCGATCTCACCTATACCGAGAGTAAGATTTCCTATAACTCCCGCAATGTACGGAATAAAATTGCCTATTGAATGATAAAGCACATGCTGGCTCTTTATGTGTCCCACTTCATGACCGAGAATGAACAGAAGTTCATCGTAGGAAAGGAGACTGAGCGCAATGCTTGAGATGACGATTATCGGCTTTGAAGAACCGACGGTCATTGCATTAAGTGAGCCCGGAGCAACGTAAAGCGGTGGTACATCCTTTACATCAAGAACCTCGCACACCGTCTTCAGTGCATTGTAAAGATAAGGGATATTTTTCGGTGTTACACGGATGTTTGAACCTGTGTACTGCACCAGAAGTATTCTTTCAAAATTATATTCGGAATAAAGCTTTATAAGCTTTTCGATAACAACATTGGTGTTGAGCTTGTTGAGATAGGCTCTGTCAGTAGGGTGCTCGTACTCAAACGATGAAAGATTTGAAAGTATCTTTCTGTCGTCAGGCATTTCACATGAAACGGCTTCAACAAGCATCTTTTCGACATGACTTTCGTTTTCCCTGAAAACTTCGGCAAAACCTTTTCCGGCTTTGGAAAGTTCATCACGTATAAAATCTACGCGCTTTTTGCTGATACACTTAAGGCTGTTCATGTAGACTGACTTCGGAAGGCCGAGTTTCTTTCTCACGCCGGCAAGACTGTTTCCTGTTCTGCCTGCCAGAGCAAAGTAAAGATAGCAGCAGTGATAGATCAGCGCCGCCTGATTCTTTGAATATTCATTTCCGGAAAGCACAGAGTCAAAGTGTGTTTCCGACATTTCTCCGAAATAATTGTAGTATTCCGCAATCTCGTTAAGTTCGTCCTTGGTAACGACCAGTGAAGCCGCTGCAAGGAGTACCGGTACTGTATTCATTGTATCCCTCTTTTCATTCATCATCATCGTCGCAGCTTTTTATGTAAAGCTCGTCCGGTGTTTCTTCTCTCATATTGAAGATTTCTCTCTTTTTCTTTTCGTATCTTTCTTTTTCGACAATACTGTCGATATTATTTAAAAGTTCGGTAAATTTCACTACTATTCTCCCCTGTGATCATAGATTTTAATGTGGCAGACCGTTCAGAAGCAAATTCTTTAAATTTCCATCAAAAGCCGGTTTGTCATATTATATAAAAATTATAGTCTTTCACAGCTGTTTTGTCAACTTATTAGGTATAAATATTTCAGGATGGTTACACAATAGTAATAACCTGAATACAATCGAATACAATACAAATACAGCTAATATTTTGTGAAATATTACACTTGATTTTCTCTTCTAATAATACTATAATAAAGACACAGACAGAGAAAGATCTGAAAAATAAAATAGATTATAAAAAATCCAGTTCCGGAACCACTTACCCGAAACTGGTCTTTTTTTTTCGTAATCATGTAACCTTTTATGCACTGCACCTGTCATTATAAGTGAAAGGGCTTTTTCAATACTATCGTGAAAGCATTGCTGATCCGCTGCAGCGGAAACCGGAAAAGTGATCAGACAAATGCTTTCACTGTAACAGATCGGAAAAACATCACGGGAGAATAGGGAGATCGTTATGGAAGACAAAGCAATTATCTCGCTGTACATCGACAGATCGGAACAGGCAATCTCCGAAACGGACAGAAAGTACGGAAAATATCTGAGAAAAATAGCAGAAAACATCCTTGGCGACAAAAGCGATACTGAGGAATGTCTCAATGATACCTATCTCAAGGTATGGAACGCCATTCCGCCTCATGTCCCGATCATCTTCAGGGCTTTCGCTGCAAAAATTGCAAGAAACACCGCACTCAACATCTATGAAAAAAGGAAAGCTTCCATGAGATTCAGCGGCCAGCTTGATCTTTCTCTCGATGAACTCGCTGACTGCTTTGAAGACGATGAAGACATTGAAGCATGTGCAGAAAGAAAAGAAACAATAAGTGCGCTCAACGAGTTTCTTGAAGGTCTGGATAAAAAGAAGAGAATATGCTTTATGCAGAGATATTTTTACATGGAGTCAATAAAGAATATTGCTGAGATGAACAATATTTCCGAAAGTGCGTTAAAGACCATGCTCTGCAGAATAAGGGCGGACCTGAAAGAATTTATAAAAGAACGCGGACTATACTGACAGGAGGACGATTACGATGGGTGATAAAATGAATAAAAACAGAAAGCTTATGCACGACTTAAACGGAGTTGCCGACAAGTTCGTTACAGAAGCTGCTCCAAAGAAAAAAGCATTAAATATCAGAATGCCGTGGATATATGTAGGCGGCGCAGCATGTGCGGCAGCAGTACTTATAATGGTCGGCATGAACCTGCCTGAACGTTCAGACAGTGAGATATTCGCTCCGGCAGCAACTGATATCACATCAACAGCTGTGACAGAAAGCATCACAGATTTTACTGTAACTGAAAAGCCGATAACTGCACAGAAGATCGTTGTTACAGTTCCGTCAACAGAAATAACCGGAAGTGTAAGTGAAGCTCTTCAGAGCGCAGTAACAGAAGCATCGACAACAGCCGCAGAAACTGCAAAGCAGACCGAAAAGAAGCAGGAGAGCAGCAGTAAGCCTGCTGAAACTGAAAAGAAACCGGAAGTAACTGAAAAGGCTGAAACAACGGTATCTACTGAATACGAACATATGGAAGATATAAATGCTGATTGCATAACATCAGTTACAAAAAACCCGGACGGAAGCATTCGTCTTGTTGTCAGGAACGGTCAGTTTGCAGTAACACTCCCTGCAAGCTGGGACGGGCACTTTATAGTATACGGTCACAATGCTAATAACGCCGAGATGCCGACGGAACTGGCATTAATCGCATTCGAAAGTAAACTTGCCTATCAGACTGAGGACTACTATGACGCAAGCTTAATAGATCTCCACGTCTCAGCTGATCCGGGTGCAGAAGATAAATATATCAACTACGGAACAATAGGTTATTCCGGCGGAGAATACCTGCGTTTATTTGATAGCTGTGCTGTTGACCGCTGCAGCTGTTCCGAAGAAGCTTACAAAGAGAAACTTGCACTTCTTGATACCGTGGATCAGATCATATACGAAAGCTATTCAGAAGAAACCGGAAAACTCGAAAGAGAATATAATGCTCCGGAATACGTTGCAGATGCTAAATCCGGAGACTGCGGACACAACACTAAATGGATATATGATGAAGAAAGCAGAACTCTGACATTACGTATGATGAATGACGATGAAATGGACTGGGTAGCTAAAGGACAGCCTCACTCCGTTGATTATGCGCCATGGAAAGAGATGAAATGGTATAAAGATATTGAAAACGTAATCGTGAAAGATGGTATAGGCTGCGTCGGAATCAATTCTTTCAATAATTGTACTGCACTGAAATCATTCACATGTCCTGATGAGGTAGTATGGATATCAGCAACGACATTCCAGAACTGCACATCGCTCACTTCAATAACTTTACCTGAAAAGCTTGAAGGAGTTCTTAACTGTACTTTTGAAGGCTGTACAAACCTTAAGGAAATAAAACTCGGCAGCTGCGTAACCGAAATCCAGCACGGTGCATTCAAGGACTGCACATCACTTGAAGTTCTTGATATTCCTGAGAGTGTAACAACTATCAGTGACTACGCATTCAAAGGCTGCAGCCCTGATCTCGTACTCAGAGGCAAGGAAGGCTCATATGTTCAGCAGTATGCAGCAGATCACGGCATGAAGTTCGAAGTTATCACTGAATAATCTTTATTAAGTCTTCAATCCGGCTTCGCCGGATTACCGGGGAAATGAGATTGCGGGGCTCCGCCCCGTGCCCCATGCTGTTTATGAATAAATAAGCATTTATCTGCAAATATAAAAATTCCTTCGTATTTTAATAATGCGAAGGAATTTTTGTTTATCACATCTGAGCTGTAAATTCAGAAACCGTATATTTGTTGCTTACTGCGTCAAGTATTGAATCCGGCATAAGATTGTGAGGTATACGTACCGTCATGTTTATAAGAACCGTACCGTCTTTCTTTTTCTTCATGCTGAGTCTGAGCACCTTTACATGGATCTCGTGCATATATGCATTCACATCAGCGATTATCCCCTGCTTGTACTCCGTCCGGAACGATATTTCCGAGACCGTCATGTTTTCTGAACTCGGCAGCGACCAGTGAAGAATAAGCTGTATCACTATTATCATCAGGGTGGCAACAATCCCGATAATGTACATTCCGGCTCCTATGGCACATCCGACACCGCAGGTAGACCAGATACCGGCTGCCGTAGTAAGTCCCTTTACATAGCCGCCGCGCAGAAAGATCACTCCGGCTCCAAGAAAGCTGACACCCGTTATGACATTGGCAGCTATTCGTGAAACATCGACATTAATTCCCGGTGTCCCGACAATATCGATAAAACCATACTTGGATACTATTACAAGAAGCGACGCACCCAGTGTGACCATTATATGCGTCCTTATTCCCGCTTCCTTCTGTCTGCGGCTTCGTTCAAATCCGATCGCCGCACCGCATAACGCAGCAACTACGATACGAACAACAAGAGTTAATTCATTCGGCATTATTCCCGCCCCCTTTAAAAATCTTATATGAAAACGCTGATAAATCCACATATCAGCGTTTCTGTCTGTATATAAATTATACCATATTCAAGGCTTTTCTTCAATATAAATGCTGTTATTCCGGTTCGTAAAATTCTCAGAAAACCGCTGTTTTATTCTTAAATCAACATGGTTTTCTTACAGCGAAGCCCCGCATTCTCCCCATTTCTCTGTTTTCGCTTCATCAGGCTCATGTATTACATCAAAACCAAATGATATCTGAAATTACTATATGATATCACAGTGTTAATCCAACGTTGGACTAATGTATTAATAATCGATGTAAGAAAACGAAAAAAGCGTTACTGTTTGTATTTACTTAACAAACATAAGGAATCAAGTTGATTTGGACACTTTAAAATGATATAATTGTAAGAGTGACTAAATTCAAAAAAAGGAGTTCAAACAATGGCACACTTAGTAAAATACGACGTTGGTACGAACTTTGATTACAAACTCTTTGACATAGTTAAAGAATGTGACAAAGATCACCGCATCAAGAACTTTTACGGAAAACTCAAGCAGGACGGTCTCCCGGGCGGTCGTGCAACATCAATAATCCCTGAACTTTCTGACAACGACTTTGTTAAGTACATCAAGGATTGTAATGATCTCGGTATCACTTTCAACTATCTTATCAACCCGCTTTGTATGGGTCAGTCTGAATATGATCCGGTTGTCGGAAACAATATCAGAGCTACTCTCCACAAGCTCTATGACATGGGTGTACGTTACTTCACAATCAATTCCCCTTCACTCATCAAGTATGTTAAGAAGGAATTCAAGGACGTACAGGTAACACTCGGTCTCTACGCTTATCCTATTTCTATCCAGCAGATTGAATACTGGAGAAACTGGGGCGTTGACGAGCTCACACTCGACCATTCTTTCAACAGAAACTTCGACGCTCTCAGAAACGTAATGAAGACATACAAGGACAGCGACTTTGGTATGCGTATCATCGCTAACAACTTCTGTCTTAAGGAATGTCCATATCGTCTTACTCACGGCTCTTTCGTTGGCCATTCAGATCCTACAGCTATCTCAATGGACTACAGCCTTATCAACTGTACATACAGAAAGATCAAGAACCCTAAAGCTATGCTTACAGCTGAATGGGTAAGACCTGAAGATATCCACTACTATGAAGAACTTGCTGAAGAGACAGGTTACAAGAACTTCTCAGTTAAGCTCGTTGACAGAACAAGAGCTACAGCATTTATCGAACGTGTTGTAAGAGCATATCTTGCTGAATCATACGAAGGAAACCTTCTCGATATCCTCAACTGGCCGGAAACAAAGAATATGTTCCCGAACAGCGGTAAACCTGCAGGTGGTCCTCCAGCAGGTATGGGTATGCCAGCAGGTGGCCCTCCAGCAGGTATGGGTATGCCAGCAGGCGGCCCTCCAGCAGGTATGGGTATGCCAGCAGGCGGTCCTCCAGCAGGTATGGGTATGCCAGCAGGCGGCCCTCCGATGGGTATGGGTATGCCAGCAGGTGGCCCTCCAGCAGGTATGGGTATGCCAGCAGGCGGTCCTCCAATGGGCATGGGTATGCCAGCAGGTGGTCCTCCAATGGGCATGGGTATGCCAGCAGGTGGCCCTCCAGCAGGAGTACCAAGAATCAGATTCATGGAATACATGAACATGACATTTGCACCAATCTACGGAAGAGTAATGAACTTCCCTAAGATGTACATCGACAACAAGAAGCTCGACGGATTTATGGATCACTTTGTAAAGCACAACAACTGTGCTAATTCACTCTGTGCAGGAACTATCATCGAAGACGGTATGAAGTGTGACCACGCATGTGACCGCTGCGGTTCATGGGCAGAAAAGGTTATCTCATACGACAAGGATGAAGTTGAAGCATGGATGAAAGTTGCTGAAACACTCCTCGATGGACTCCCGTCAGGCGCTCAGTACGCAAAATAAGAGATATTCCTGTTAAAAACATAACACTGATAAAAACAGCATTCTTCCGGAAACGGATGAATGCTGTTTTTCGTTTATTATTCAAAATCAGGTACGAAGCTTTCCGACGATCAGTTCGTAGATCCCGGTTGTATCTGATTACTGTTTTCTCTGCAAAACACAAAGCCGCCTCCCGAAGGAAACGGCTTTTATATATATGATTTTCAGTATTATCTTATTCAGCTGAATCAATGAAAGCACTGTAGATGCATCTGATAGCATCTTCGAAATCGCTTTCGCCGATACCAACGATGATGTTAAGTTCGCTTGAACCCTGGTCGATCATCTTGATGTTGATACGTGCGTGTGAAAGTGCTGCGAATACTCTTGCAGCTGTACCTCTTGTCTTGTACATTCCGTGACCAACGACTGCGAGAAGAGCAATGTTCTTTTCAATCTCGAGGTGATCAGGATCAACTTCCTTTCTGATCTGTGAAAGGACAGCTTCTTCCTTTCCTTCAATAGAAGCAGCGTTGAGCACGATACTCATTGTATCAATACCTGAAGGAATGTGTTCGAATGAAAGATCGTTCTTGTAGAGAATATCGAGGATCTTCTTAACGAAACCAACTTCGCTGTTCATCATTGACTTTTCAATGTTGATAGAGCAGAAGCCCTTCTTGCCGGCAATACCTGTAATAGTTGTCTTGCTTGCTTCTTCGGAATTGTCCTCAGCAACGATCATTGTACCAGGTGCTGAAGGATCGTTTGTATTTCTGATGTTGATCGGGATTCCTGCTGTTCTTACAGGGAAGATAGCATCTTCGTGAAGAACTGTAGCACCCATGTATGAAAGCTCGCGGAGTTCCTTGTATGTGATAGTCTTGATAACCTTTGCTCCTTCAACTATTCTCGGGTCAGTTACAAGGAATCCTGAAACGTCTGTCCAGTTTTCGTAGATCTCAGCACGTACTGCACGGGCGATGATAGAACCTGTAACGTCAGAACCACCGCGTGAGAAAGTCTTGATTGTATCGTTGAGTGTGATTCCGTAGAAACCAGGGATAACAGCACATTCAACGTTCTTGATTCTTTCACGTACAGCTTCAATTGTCTTGTCGAGCATGAATGCACCGTTGTCGTCAAAGTAGATAACTTCAGCAGCATCGATGAATTCGTAGCCAAGATATGCAGCGAGGATGATACCGTTTAAGTATTCACCGCGGCTGGCAGCGTAGTCACGACCGCTCTTAGCCTTAAGGCAGTATTCGATCTCTTCGAATTCCTTGTCAAGGCTTAAGTTAAGTCCGAGGTCGCTTATGATACCATTGTAACGGTCCTTGATCTTTCCGAACTGATCCTTGATATCTTTTCCGCTCTTTACAAGCTCGTAGCAGCTGTAGAGCATATCAGTTACCTTGGTATCTTCCTTGAATCTCTTGCCCGGTGCTGAAGGAACAACGAACTTTCTCTTTTCGTCTGACTTGATGATGTCAGCAACTTTTCTGAACTGGTTAGCATCAGCAAGGCTGCTTCCGCCGAATTTTACTACTTTAACGCCCATTGAAAAAACTTCCTTTATATAAAATTTATATGTAACACTGATTAAGTCGCATATCCGGCTTCGCCGGATATGCAGGCAGGCAGACTGCGGGGCTTCGCCCCGGTCCCCGCGCTGATTTATAAATAAATCAGCACTTTCACAGTCATAAAACCACTATATTATTATAATAAAAACCACGGTTTAAAATCAATAGATATATAATATGAATTTCCAAAAATTATAACCTGTATTTTTGTCAAATACGACTGTTCTTTTCAGAAAAACAACATTCACACAAAAAAGGACACGCACTCACTTAACGTGCATGTCCTTTATATATTATTCTTCGTATATTCTCGGTACTCTCTTTGAGATGCCGCACACTACCTCATATCCGATAGTTCCGTACCATGAAGCAAGTTCGTCTGCTGTTATTATGTCGTCGCCGTCCCTGCCGATAAGTGTGACTGTGTCACCCGGTTTTGCATCGATGCCTGTAACATCTATCATGATCTGATCCATGCATACACGTCCGACTATCGGGCAGCGTTTTCCTTTAAGAAGGACTTTTCCCTTTGAGGAAAGGAGTCTTGAATATCCGTCAGCATATCCAACCGTAACTGTTGCTATCCTGCGGTTTTCAGAAGCAGTGTAAGTTCTTCCGTAGCTTATGCAGTCACCCGGTTCAACCGTCTTTACATATGAAATGACAGCCTTGAGTTCCATTACCGGTTCAACCTTGTAAGGCAGCGGAAGCGGATAGTTAGGAAGCAGTCCGTACATCGTGATGCCTATTCTCGCAAGTGTGCTTACTCCGTCAAAATGATAGGCAGCACCGGCACTGTTGAGGAAGTGTACATGTTTAAGCTTTGTTCCGCGGTTTGCAAGCTCATTGTAAACACCTTTAATGAATTCTGCCTGCTTTTCAGTATATTTCACGTTTTCAGGATCATCACTGTCTGCAACCGCAAAGTGTGTGAACAGTCCCTCTGCAGCAATGTTTTCAAGTGAAGCTATCCTTTCAGCGCAGTCTGCGCACTCTGCAACGGTTTTAAACTTAAGACCTATTCTGCCCATTCCGGTGTCGAGTTTAATGTGGCATCTTACCGGTGAAGGAGCGAGTCTGTTAAGTTCCTTAGCGTAATCTTCCGAAACTGCACACTGAATAATGTTGTACTTTATAAGCTCGTCGGCATATTCCGGAGGCGTATATCCTAGAATAAGGATCTCGCAGTCAGAAATAAGATCCCTGACGCTTATCGCCTCATCGAGGTTGGAAACCGCAAAGTAACGTATGCCTGTACTGTAAAGCTTCTTTATTACCTCATTTTCACCGTGACCGTAGGCATCTGCCTTGACAACAGCCATTATTTCCGTGGATGGTGAAAGATGCTGCTTTATAGTATTTATATTTCTTCCGAGTCCGGCAAGATCTATTCTCGCCCATGCTCTTTTATGATTTTTCAAAAGAATACGCTCCTTGTCTTGATATTTGTGCTTGATTATGATAAAATAGTGTATTGAGAGATACTATTAAAAAATATATCTGAAGTCTGTATTTCAGGGAGATAATAATTTGACAGAAAAAGCAGTTTGTTTTTCAGGACACCGTCCGGAAAAGCTTCCGGGCAAAGGTGAGACAGACAGATCTGAAACAGTTTTTATTAAAGATCTGCTCCACACCAAAATCGAACAGAGCATCCACGAAGGATATACAAAATTCTATTCTGGTGTTGCAAGAGGAATTGACCTCTGGGCGGCACAGGCCGTACTTGATCTGAAGGAAAAGTATCCTGACATTAAACTTTTCTGTGTCAAGCCTGTTGAAAACCAGGGAGATAATTTTCCCGAAGAGGACAGACTTGTTTATGAATCGGTTATAAGCCGTGCTGACTCTGTTTTATGCACATCAGCCGGTTACAGCAAAGACTGCTACGCTGTCCGCAACCGCTACATGGTTGAAAACTCTGAAAAGCTTATTGCTTTTGTAAACAACTACCGGAGCGGTACCGGTCAGACGATCAACTATGCCCGCAGAACGGGGCTCATAACGGACATCACCGATCTTTCAGACATCGCGTTCAACATGAAGTACAAACAGCTTGAATTTGAATAAAACGCTTTACAGTATATTATACTACTTTGAAACTGCTTTGTAAAGAAAGCTATCAACTAAAGTTTTAAACATTATTCTTTCAACTTCTCAACATAGTTTTCAACCGCGTGTTGAAAACCCGTGAAAAATAATGTTGATTTATAGAAAACCAGTATTACAGCGTTTGCGGTGGTACTGAAAAACTTCTACCGGAGGACTCAACAATGGCATTGTTTAAAAAAAGAAAAAAAGAAAGTGTGGCTATACCATTTCTCATAAGCATGGTAATAACCCTTCTCGTGATCGGTATACCGGTTTTCACACTCTATAACCAGAAGGTAAACAAAAATCTGGGAAGCAACGGTGAGACCGCAGATTCAGTCTTCATGCCTACCGAAGCGAATGACACGACCATAC
Organism: Oscillospiraceae bacterium; assembly: GCA_045220685.1. Taxonomy (GTDB): domain Bacteria; phylum Bacillota; class Clostridia; order Oscillospirales; family Ruminococcaceae; genus HUN007. The sequence goes on from JBGUVZ010000486.1 coordinate 11,247, forward strand.
TTTTCTCATACACACCGAACGACAAATCACTTCGTCCGTCGTTCATGATCCTGCGTACATCCGCAATGAGCAAATCACTTACATTCATCCCTGTTTCAAATGATCTTCTCTGCGGAAGCGACAAGATGGTCAACATATTCAAAAAGGGCGGTATTATCGAGCTTACAAAGGCTGTCAACAAGACATTTGACACTAAGATCGACAGATACGTAAACTTCGATGACAATTCACTTTCCGTACTCTGCGACGCTCTCGGCGGTGTAAACTTCAATATTCCTGAAGGCCTCAAGGGACTTAACGCAGGAACACAGTACAATGACTCATCATTCATCATCGCGATCATTACCAACCCTAAGTACGCTGAAGACGCACGTACAGTTGCACTCGGAAACATCTTCGCTGATATGCTCGGAGGAACAACAACAAAGATCACAGCAGACATGCTCGAATATGCTTACGAAAAGGATATCGACCTTGTTGAAACTGATATAACAGCTCTTGACTATGAAAACCAGAAGAAGGCTGTCGAATACATTTTCAGTTCAACACAGTACGTTTCAACTTACCGTGTACCTGCTGCCAAGGGAAATGCCGAACAGGGACTTACCCTCGACAAGGACGCACTCAAACAGCTCAAGGCTGATTCAGGACTTAAATAAAAAACGATGGCTGCCGCAACGGCAGCCATTTTACTGAAAGGATAATAAACATGTATTCTAATATTTTTGACACCCACTCACACTACGTGGACCACGCCTATAACGAAGACAGAATGGATGTTATAAAAAACATTCACGAAAACGGCGGTGTAAAGTACATCATGCTGGCTGTTTCAAGCTATGAGGATTCAGTACGTTCACTGGAACTCAGCCGTAACTTCGACTTCATGTACTGCGCAGCCGGAATACATCCGGAATGCGTTGACACGGCAGAAGGCGACTACATAGAAAAGCTTGAAAAACTCATAACCGAAAACCGTGACAAGATAAAAGCGGTAGGCGAGATAGGCCTTGACTACCACTACGAAGGCTTTGACCGTGAAAAGCAGATCGAAGTTTACTCACGCCAGCTTGAACTTGCGAAGAAACTTGATCTTCCTGTTATTATACACGCACGCGAAGCAACGAAGGACAACATGGACATTTTAAGAAAATACCGTCCTTCAAAGGGTGTTGTACACTGCTTCTCAGGCTCTGCTGAAACAGCAAAGGAAGTTATAGCCTTAGGTCTTCACATAAGCTTTACAGGCGTTCTCACTTTCAAAAACGCAAAGAAGGCACTGGAAGCTCTCAAGGAAGTACCTGCAGACAGACTCATGCTTGAAACAGACTGTCCGTACATGGCACCTGTACCGTTCCGCGGCAAGCGCTGCGACAGCTCGATGATAGCCTATACAGCTGAAAAAGCAGCTGAAGTCCTTGGATGGGATACACAGGAACTCATAAACAAGACATGTGAAAACGGACTTAAATTCTTCGGGATCTAAGGAAACGCTGATTTATGAATAAATCAGCGTGGGGTACGGGGCGAAGCCCCGCAATCTCCCCACCCCAGCAATCCGGCGAAGCCGGATTGCTTACTTAATCAGTGTTTTCCTAAGAAAACACTGTTAATTATAGTAAACGCAAAAAAGAACTGCTCTCCGAAAGGGGAACAGTTCTTTTCTTATATCTCATTTCTGTTTTCAATAGCACGGAACAGCGTGATTTCATCTGCATATTCAAGCACACCGCCGACAGGAAGTCCGAAAGCAAGTCTCGTGACTTTTATTCCGGCAGGTTTTATAAGCCTTGAAATATACATCGCTGTCGCATCACCCTCAACCGTAGGGTTGGTGGCCATTATTACTTCTGATATCTCAGGATCAGCCTGTAAACGGGCTACAAGTTCCTTAATTCGGAGCTTGTCAGGTGTTATACCGTCGATCGGGGAAATAAGTCCGTGGAGCACATGATAAAGTCCGTTGTACTCACCGGTCCTCTCAATCGCAGTAACATCCTTCGGTCCTTCGACAACACAAATGATCTTTTTGTTTCTACGTGTATCACTGCACAGAGGGCAGACCTCGCGGTCCGTCATGTTCTGACACACGGAGCAGAGCCTTACTTTTTTCTTGACGTTTATCAGAGCCTCGGCAAAGTCGTTTACTTCGCCTTCAGACATTGATGTTACGTGATATGCAAGGCGCTGAGCCGTCTTCATTCCTATACCGGGAAGACGTGCAAACTGCTCTGCCAGAAGAACTATCGGCAGTGCGTTCGATTCAGCCATTTATCAGAATAAGCCTGGGAGTGAAACTCCGCCAGTGATCTTAGACATTTCTTCTTCAGTTGTATTTTCGATCTGTTCGATAGCTTCGTTTACAGCTGCAGTTACAAGATCCTGGATCATTTCAACGTCGCCTTCCTTAACAACTTCAGGCTTGATTGTAAGTGACTTGATTGTCTTCTTACCTGAGAGGACAACTTCTACCTGTCCGCCGCCAACAGTTGCTGTGAATTCACGTTCTTCGATATCATCCTGAAGCTTTGTGATCTCATCCTGCATCTTCTGAGCCTGCTTGATCATTGCGTTCATGTTCTGGGCTCCGCCGCCCATGTTCTGCTTTGGTACTCTTGCTTTCATCTTTTCGTAAACTCCTTTATATTTATTTGGTTTATGTTTCGCTGATCATACCGGACTATTCCGTATGGACATCCAGCTGCATTTTTTCTGCCTTTTCAATCAGCCTGATAGCATTTTTTTCTTCTTCCTTAGTCTGGGCGTCACATTTCGCCCTTACGGCATAACGCTTGCCAAGTACGCTTTCTATCGCATCACCAAGCATCGCCTTGTTTTCCTTACTGTGGAAAAGCTCAAGAAAGAAAGGATTATGTGCTATTATAAACAATCCGTCGCCGCTTACAAAAGCCTTTGAATCAATAAGACTTGCCGAAACAGCCGGATTTGTCTCAGAAAATTTTGCTAATACTTCAGCCCAGTTTGCAACCGGTTTTACAGCGCTTTTATCCATTTTTGAAAAATCGACCTGAGGGTCTGAATGTTTCTGATAGTATTCCTGACGCTTAGGTTCTTCTGAAACGGATACTTTTCCTGAGGCAAGCTTTCTTTCAAGCTCGCTTATTCTTGCCGCAAGTTCCGGTGACGGTGCGGAAGAAGTCTGTACTGTATTCTGTATTCCGGAAGCCAGACGGATGATACACATTTCGATCTCCACACGCTTGTTTACTGCACGGAGCATTTTCTCACTGCAGTCCTGAAGTGCAGAAAGCCTTGTGAATATCTCTTCAAGTTCCGTATTTTCGGCCAGTTTCTTCAGCCGGTCAAGTTCATCCGGCATGCAGGCAACCAGTCCCGTTTCCTTCTGATCGATTTTTATAAGCATTAAATTTCTGAACTGAAATATGAGTTCCTCACAAAGTCTGGACATATCCTTGGAACCTGCATAAAGCTCATCGATATATGAGACAGCCTTAGCCGGATCCTTTTCCGATATTGATTCCATTATGCCGAATATCTGATCGCGACCTGCAATACCTGCCGCCATCGAAACAGTTTCCGCAGTTACATTATCTGAAAAAGCTATGCACTGATCGAGAAGCGAAAGAGCATCTCGCATACCGCCGTCAGCTATCTTTGCAATAAGAAAAGCTGCTTCGTCATCAAGTGCTATCTTTTCCTGTGAGGCAATATATAAAAGACGCTTTGCTATGTCATCTGGAAGGATTCTTCTGAAGTCGTAGCGCTGACACCTGGAAGCTATTGTAGCCGGTACCTTGTGTATCTCAGTGGTTGCAAGAATGAACTTAACATACTCAGGCGGCTCTTCCATTATCTTCAGCAGTGCGTTGAAGGCATTGACTGAAAGCATGTGCACTTCATCGATTATATATACTTTGTATTTACAGCGTTCAGGTGTGAAAACCGCACCTTCACGAAGATCTCTTATGTCATCGACACCGTTGTTCGACGCAGCGTCGATCTCAATGATGTCGGAAAGGGCAAAATTATCAGCGTCACGGCAGATGTCGCATTCAAGACACGGTGCTCCGCCTGAATTATGCTCACAGTTTATTGCCTTCGCAAAGATTCGCGCACAGGTGGTCTTACCTGTTCCCCTTGAACCTGTAAAAAGATAGGCATGTGCCGTTTTACCGTTAATGATCTGATTACGCAGGGTAGTAGTAATGTGCGGCTGGGATACCACGTCGTCAAATGTCAGCGGTCTCCACTTTCTGTATAAAGCAGTGTACATCTACATTCCTTCCCTTCGGATCATTTGCAGAAGACGATAACTCATACCGTCTTTTGAGGTATACTGACAACCGCAGAGCGATATTAATGATAATAAAATCCGGAACATAGGTGTGCAGGCTTGCTGCGGCACACAAAACGATCCGCTTAATGCTGCTCGGTTCCCCGCCTGACATGGTTCACGGTGTCTCATTGCACAGGGCCCACACACCTATATTCCGGATAATAACTCTGTTATTGATCAGCAGTCTGAGACTTAAACCTCTGTAAAAGTCTCAAAAACTTTTATAATTATAGCACATATATTCTGAAAAATCAAGGCTTTTAGATAAAATTTAAAAGCACGGTATCTATATTTTTTTACAGTAAAAAGTCTTTACAAACGCAAAATAGTGTGCTATAATATTAACTGTTGTGAATAACGAGGTGTGGCTCAGTTTGGTAGAGCGCTACGTTCGGGACGTAGAGGCCGCAGGTTCGATTCCTGTCACCTCGACTTTAAAGGACTGTTTTTAACAGTCCTTATTTTTTTGTTATGATCTCCGCCTTAGGGCGGATTTTTTTATTTTAAGCCAAAACCGTCTGAAAAGATAATCGTCACAGGATAATAAAATAGTATATTATTATGACATGCATCTTGGAAAAGTTGTATGTTGATTTTTTTACAATAATCAGATATTGCTATAAAGAGAAAACGTTTTCTTTATCATTTTATGTGATGCATTTGTACTCATTTTTGTAAAGTTAAAATGTATGTACGATGTGATTATTTTATTTACTTCATAGCAAAATATGAGCAGAGCAACATTGTATTATAATTACTGTCTTATACATTTAAGAGTAATCTGACCACAATAGAGGATAAAATTTATTTAGTTTGATAATAATTTTAATTTCGAAAATCCTTGAAACGAAGATAATAAAATGGTATAATTTATTCAGACAATTTTTTAATTTATTTATTCAAAACTCTACTTTGCACATCTGCCCTTCATACTTACTCACTTTCATGATAAAGTTTCTTAAAAAAATTGTCGCTAAGATGATATTCGGGAACAACAACACTATTTATCTATGATTGATCTGAGGAGTTTATGATGAAAAGATTTAGTAAAGTACTTGCAGCATTGCTGTCAGCACAGCTTACACTTTCGGTAAGCAGCGTGCTTCCGGTCAGTGCATCCTACCCTTCCGACTATTATTACGACCCGGATGATGTAAACAGCGTTCCGGCGCTTTCAGTCAGTGAATATGATGAACTGTGCACTGAAATGGAGTTTTCACGGGACCTCGCCTACGCATCATCCACAAAACTGCCGGAAAGTGTGGACTTGAGCGAAAGTCCGTTCTTCCCGCCTATAGGGGAACAGGGCGGACTCGGAAGCTGCAGTGCCTGGGCAACGACCTACTACCAGTTCACTTATGAAATGCATAAGATAAACTGCATAAACAGCACGAAAAAGAACTCTTATTCTCCGAGCTGGACCTGGAACTTCAGTAACCACAATCTTAATGAAGGTATTTCGATCCAGACAGCATACCGCACGCTCAGTCTCTTAGGTGCTGAAACACTTAGCGAAATGCCTTACGACCGTCTTGATTACAACTACAGATGGTCTGACAACGAAGAGGCAATGCGAAACGCGCTGAAATACAGAGTGAAAAAAGTAAATGTATTCGGTATAAGCGGAACAGGCACAGTTATTTCAAACAGCCTTGACTCCGACCTTGATACAATAAAATCAGTTCTTGCAAACGAAAAGGTCGTAGTTGCATCAATGAACAACCGCAGCTACAGCGATTCGATGAAACACATCATCGTGCGCGGAAACAACAGCGGTTCGAAAGCCGGTACACACGCAGTAGCGATAGTCGGCTACGACGATAATTTTACTTACGACATAAACCACGACGGTGAAATAGAGCCTTTTGAAAGAGGCGCACTTAAAATAGCTGATTCAGCAGGCACGTTCTGGGGCTACGACGGATTCATGTACGTCATGTACGATGCTCTCAACGGAAAGAGTGCCAGCTCAGATGACTGGGAAGCTGATGAAAAATACGAAAGAAAAGCTATATTCAATGTAATACCAACCGACGAAGAAAACGACGAGGGATATAATATATTCTACTGCATCGACGTTGAAAACCGTGAGGTAAATCTGATCGGTGCAGTAGAGATCACCACAGACCGCAGAGAAAACATGTTTCTCTCGGTCCAGCACAAAAACAGGCTTGCCACCGATCACTACACACAGATCTTTCCGGTAACCGACATCTACGACTACGTTGGTTCCTTCATACCATACAGCGGAAAGATCCTTCTGGATTTCAGCAACTGTTATAATTCTGATGATCCTTACCTTTCGCAGTTCTATGCTTCAAACCATGAATGGTTTATAAAGCTCGGAAGCACTCAGAAAGGATTTGACGCAGCAAGCTGGGTGGAAAACGGAAAAGTATCCTGCACACTCATGGATTCCGAAGGAAACACTATAGCCGAATTCGGAAAAGCAGCTGTACGATCCGGAGATAAAGAGATAGAACTGAGTACGGTTATTGACCAGAAGCCTGGTGACATCAATTTCGACGGAGATGTAAACTCACTTGATTACGTTACCATCCATCAGTACATAAAAGGCATGATACGTTTTTCAAGCGTTCAGAAAAGAGTGGCTGACATCGATTCAGACGGTGACGTTGACGAAGACGACAAGCAGGCCGTACTCGGACTGTATCTGCGCTGACCTCTTACCTAAATTATGTGGTTCTTAGGTAACGCTGATCAGTTCATAAATCCACTATACGTAAAGCCGGATTTAAGTCCGGTCAGCGTTTTCCTTAATTTAAGGGTTTTCCTAAACTGAATAAATTAACGTGTGGCCGGTCCATATCATCTCCCGGTCACAAAAAATAAAGTGAAAGTCTT
>JBGUVZ010000487.1:0-8950 GCA_045220685.1 Oscillospiraceae bacterium
TTGACTCCTTCGTTTGCATCAGTATGATAAACAATATTATCAGGACTAGGGTTAAATACACCTTCATCCTGAGAAATGATTTCTATACAATCATTGTCACATAGTTTGCTATAGAGAACCTGTGCAGCCTCAAATGAATCCGGAATAGTAACCTGAAACGGAATGCTCGACTTGCCCTTACCAACAAATATATCAGAAATTCCGTCTATTGCTCCGTCTATTGCTTTTTTGAATTTCGACTTTTCCGGCTCATCGTCTATCTTAAGTTTGTTCTCAAGAATTTTATTCAATCCTGTACGATCACAGTCCAATAAATTACTGTATGAAAAACCGAGAGCAAGAAAAAACCTTATCATCTTAGCATTTGAAACTGTATAGCTCTCGCCGTTCTGTTCATGAAATAGTTTGATAACTTCCTTGCTGCTAACTTCACTGGGAGGATTAATACCCGCTATTTGCAAAGCGTTAATTACATCATTAATTGTCATATACTGCCTCCATATTATAAAAGTTGTGTTTGCCCTACAATCGGCACCGTAGATTGTGTTAAATCAGTATTTCCTAAAATACCAAAATCATATCTTCCCCACACAGGTACGATTGACTGAGTGCAGTCTGCGAACAAATTCGTGATTAAACGAAATAGTGCTGAATTATATGCGCTTTGCGGTGCAGCACAATAAAAGAAATATGTGTTTCTTGATTTGCTGTAAATAATCTCAGCGCTATGTCTTGTGTATTTATCATCAAAATGCTCATCATCGGAAATGGTCTGTTCCAATCTTCCGAATAATGACATGAATACTTCGTTAATTATATCTTTACACTCTCCGTTTTTATGATAGTCAAATATGTATTGAGCAATCATTTTTTTATGCTGATTAGTGAGAGTTAAATAGTCATCTTTTACGTTCTCTCCGTATTTGCAGTTTAGAATGTCTTCTTCAATGCAAATCAGGTAAGCATTCAATAATGCATCGCCATAAAGTCTTTCAGATAATGCGAGGTAATGAGTAATAATATTAAGAGTTGCATTATTCAAATGATTATCTGAGAAAAGACCATCACAAAAGATTTCAGAATATCGCAGGAACGGATTAACATAAACAGGCTGCTCATCCGATGATGGTATATGCGCTTCAGCAGCACCACCCAGACTGCGAGTTACAATAGAAAATGGGCGTCTTATATTAGTATTTTCCCATATATAACTCATTATCCACACCTTCCAACCCAGTGAAACTCCGGATACTTTTCATTCATGTAAGACAGTACATATCTAGCAAAATCTTCGATAAACGGATCAGTTCCTTTAAATGTCAGACAACAGAATAACGATGTCGAATCAGAAATACTTCTTGCCGTTTCATCATTAAAGTTTCGTTCCGTATTGTATTGATAATAGCGATGTGAATTTTGATAGTCTGAAATACAACCAGAAGGATATTCCTCAGTAATGGCAAAATCATTATCTATCGAGATTTGATACTCGTTTTGCTGAAAAGCACTCAATGCATAAATAATGTCAGTCTTAGAACGAAGCCTTCTTTTCCTATATGTTGTAATATTATAAGAATTAAAATGTGCAGTATTCTGTTTTACAAATGTTTCAAGATCGTATATTACATCCTGAATAGGATTAACCTTCAGACGCTTTATAGGTTCAATTTTAGTCAACCCGTCGTACATGACAAATAAAAACGACTCTTTTATATCCCTCGCTATTGCAAGTCTTCTTGTTCCAACTCCATCGAACAGTATAAACTCATTTGGAAAACAAGAATATTTCGATTTATAGTTTGGCGATGATCCTGCCACAACATATTCATTTGCAATAAAAGAATCGAACATTTCTGCTTTTTTTGCAATAATTTCAGTTGAAAAAGCATCTGACATTGACAATTCAGGAGAGCGACGATTTGTAACTTCTATATTCCACATCAAATCGTGATCCAATGTAGTAGCTTTAATATCCTGAGCCAAAACCGGAATATTAATCGCTGTAATTTGAGAAATAGAAATATCCTCAGATAGTACAATTCTCGCATATCTTCTTGAATAAGGAGAATAAATCAATGGAGTCTCAAAACCATATTGCGAAGCAGCTTTTTGCAGTGTTTTTTCTTGATATACATAGGAATAATCAATCCTGAAAGAGCATTTAAGATTTATCCTGCTGTCATTTTTCATCTCAACAACAGCATCATAATCATTTGTAATCCCTGAATCTACTATTTCAAGAAAGCGATCATAAGTGCAATTAAAAAACAAACCTATATAATCAGCATTTGAATTGTAAATGTCCAGATCATCATCCGGAAAAGAAAGCTGAGAAAAGTCAACCATCGGAGTGAAGCCACTAAGATTATAACCCTTTGGTAATAAGGCTACTGCTATCTGACCAATGGATTCGGTTGTGTGCTCTGCCTCATAAACTGAGGATCGAACCATTTCTTTCAGGTCATCAAGTTTTTGACATTGATGTAGTGCTAAGTTTTGGAACACTTCTCTAAGTAAGCTTTTTTGTTCACTTGCTACATCAGAATTTTCGACAATGCTCATGATCTGATCTGTAAGCTCATTTGAGCTTTTTGAATTCTGCGACATATTATTCCTCATTTCAGATAGATTTTAGAGCCTCTCATTTTAATATCACCAGAGGTCTTGATTGCTGCATCATTGCCTTGTATGCTAAACGAACCCGTTTTTATAGCGGTATCCCGATCAATTTGTAACTGAGTTCCGTTAATAGTCAGGTTTACTGATTTTTCAGATATTTTAATTGAGGTATCTCCAACTGACATTGAAATATCACCATCGCTAATCATAATCGAACTTTTTTCTGCATGAATCTCTATTGAGTTTTCACGGAAAACGATTTGCTTACCGAATATTGATGAAATATAATGATTCTGTTTCTCACGAAAATCATTATTGATTGTGTATTCATCACAACACGCTTTGGCAGTCAGCTTATTCTCGCTAAATATCAAGGAAACATGATCATTTTTGTTTGGCAAAAACACAGCTCCTGCCTGATCAGAAAGATAAGGTACCTGATATGGTATCCACATTAGATTGTCAGGCATCGCATCTGTATAATCACCAGCAGCTTTAGCTTTAATACAGCATTTTCCATCAGGATTCTGACTATCTTCCACAATTGCCTCCATTTCAATATAAGAAGGCACATTTAATTCTGGCGGAACAGGCATTTGCCCTGATTCATATGCTGTATATTTGTACTGAATAGCATTACGTTCAAGAACTATTTCACACTTCGATACATATCCGATAAAACCCGCTTGCTTAAGATTGATTCGTCTTCCAACCTCAATATACTGATCATGAAGAACGAATTCTGCGATAGTTTGTTTTGATGTTGTGTGTTCAGGAATAATATTCTGAATGGAAAGTTTATCCGGAATACTATCAATACTTGCAGTATTGCTGTCGTATGAATCAGTAACTTTCAGTATTATTGTATCTGGTGATTCGCTGTCATTGATGATTAATTGCTGATTAGTATATGCAGCCATACGTAGCAGGAAGTTGAAATCCGTTTCATTGGACTGTAAAATTGGCTCTTGAAGTGCCGGATCATCTTTGCATGAAATCTGTATGGATGTCTCTTTTTTTACACATCTCAGAACATCTGATAATTTCTTGTTAGGATCCTGATAGACACGATTCCGTGGTTCATTATCTATTCGAGCCGAATGCGAACTTGCACATACATGAAGGATCGATTCAGAATGCCTGATTTCCGCAGTTATTGAACGAATAAAACCATAGAACAAATAATCCCGCCCGTTATTGATAGAAATGTTCTTATCCACCAAACCAATAAAGCGTGAATGATCTGTATTTCCGATATTAACATCAAAAGTGCATATAGAATGAGAATTAACTTCTTTTATCAATCTAAAAGCAATGATATTTTGGTTTTCAAATTCTGAAATACAGATCATAGCTGCCTCCTTAAATTACAGTCTTGCTATATCGTGCAAGAAGTTCTTTGCATTATTTGCCTGTTGAATAAGTTTCAATTCAGCAACACAGACATCTTTAATATCGAAGGCTTCTTGATAATCCTCAACAAACATTTTCTGAATATCAAACGAGCGAATAACCTGCTTTTTGTCATTATAAACATCGATATGAACCAGTCTATAAACATCTTCTCCAGATGAAACAATAGCCCAATCCATAAGATCCTTACAAATTGCATTAGTTGTGCTGTCAATGTCAAGCTTAATACTAACTCGATTCAATACATTGGAGCCACGATTGCTAACATTATCATCAACCGTATCCACACAAACGATAACTGACTTCAGGAATTTCTGAATAGTTGATCCATCACGTCCATCGATTTCAATTTCCTTTCCTGTTTCGGATGTAATTTTAATATAATAAAACATAATTATTACCTCTCATTTTATCAATTAGAAGACTCTCTGAATTCAAGATTAAACCCATCACTATCACGATCATATGTGATGTTAATCCTGTTATTGTGGAAAGATATCGTTTCTTCAGACTGAACTCCACTGGAACCAGGAGAGTAAACAGCATTATTAATGTTCATCTTGCTCTTGCCACCTGTATAATCATCGCAAATTCTTCTTATTTGCTCAGCATCCGTCTTCATCGCAATAACACTGAAATAAGTCTTAATCATAGTTTTAAATATCGGACGGAATCTTTCATCATTAGTCGGATTGCCGTCTGCATCCACAATCTGATCTTTTGCAAGAGTTCTTGCACGGAATACATAGGCATTTGTCTGCTTTGTTGTCTGTCCTTTATAGGTGAACCATTTTTCATCACCACAGAAGCAGAAACCAAATCCACCTGATTTAGAAATTTCATCAATCAATCCACTATTCCACGAAAGAATAAGTTCTCTATTCATTTTTGTGGCAAACACTTGAGAAAGTAAAACCTTTTTATCACCTGTTGTGGTGTCGAAGCTACCCTCAAAATCAAATCTGACTGGCTGACCAAGCGCTTCAGAAACCGGGAAATCTTTAGAACTAAGTGTATCAAGATGTTGTGTAGATACACAGAGAGAAGCTGCAATATATGAAGCGTCTACAAACACTGGCGGAAGTTTAATATACTCCTGTCCAATCTTTACGCTGCTTTCTCGTTGTGGAAGAATGGTGAAGTTCGGATAGCAGAACACTGCATATTCACGATGCTTAACATTTTCAAGAGCGTTCTTGTACGCAACAACAGTATTACTCGTTAATTCAGCTGAACTGGTCCTCGAACAGCCCTTAAAGTTGAAGAATGTGATAATTTTACTATTTCCAAGGAGCTTCAAAGCAGTCAGCAAATGTGGGAACGGAGTCAAACTATAACTGCTTACTGTAGAGTCAGGTTCATCATCTAAATCGTCATCCAAAGTCACTGCCTTAGAAACTCCTTCAATTGAAACAAAGTCCTTATGATCTACGGCTGGTATAATAGCAAACCAGATTTTTTCATCTGTTTTCTCATTGCCAAGCGCTTCGATAAACTGAACAAAGTTAGCACGGTTTGATTCTTTAATCAATTCAGAGATACCACAGTTAGAAACAATCAGTTCCACATTAGAACCAGCATGATCGAAGAATGCCATTACATTGATAATTTTCTCAACAAGTGATACTACATTCTGAGCAAAGCTTTCCTGAGATTTTTTGTACATTGCCTCATAAAGTGCAAGATTAGAGCGTAGTTCCTCAGCAGTTGCGTCATCATCTTCAAATGGCTGACCACCAAATACTGAAAGTAGCATTTTTTTCATAAAACCTGTACTCTGAGGATCATCAACTATGCGAAGCTGATTTTTTCCGCTTTCAGCTGCTCGGTCAAAATCGCTTGAAATTGTGGTGCAAAGCCTTTTCGTGGCTGACTCAACTGATGAAGTTCCGATCAACAGCGTATCTGAATTATCAACTACAGGTTTGTCATGATACTGTAGTTTTCCTTTTTCATCAAATGTAATCTCAACATGTCTCTGGACAGTATCACCATTTGCAGGATCTTTTTCTGAATCACCACGATGTTCCAAACGTTCACGTGTATCCTGAATAATAAGTGGAATCAGATTAAACTGACTTCTGGACATATACTCGTCTCTGACACGACGGCGTAGCCGTTTAATTTCTGAGGCGATTTCCGAAAGTTCTCCCGGTGCAGCGCCCTGCTGTTCCAGACGCAAATATTCACTGAAATAATAGGTTAAACGTCCGCGAATATCACGAGCCTCATCCATGGCATAACTCGGCGAGAATATTCGGTCAATCAGTTTAGAAAACTCAAATGTAGCATCTGATTCGCCAGCGATGCCCTTGTTACGATAGATATCTACCATTGCTTTGTAGAATGGCTGTTCCACCAGTCTGCACTCAGTTGCGTTTCCACGTAACGGTTTCTTAAGACTATATGTAAATATCGGTACTTCCTCACCTGTGTTCGGATCCGTCTGTACTGAAATGAATTCATAATACTTCGGATCGAATTTTTCAATGAATTCCTTGAAATTATGTACAATCAGCTTATCCTTAACTTCCATGAATGTTTTCTGAGCTTTACGATCCAGTAAGAAATCCAGACGATCAACAGGGATAGACATACCGTTCGCATCAATTCTTTCAGCTCTACTGAATTCCTCAAAAAGAATAGTTCTGCTTGTTTGCTTAATGTACTGTGTCATAATTAACCTCCTCAATTAAGATTGGGATCTTCAACAAAGAAAAGCCCTGAATTTGCTTCCATTTTTTCTATAGCTTTTTTTAAATGATCAGTCACGATGATTTCCTGATTTGATACGCCTGATATTTTGAAAATATCATAGTTCCCGACCTTTTCGGAATCTATCGTAATTTTAGTAGCCTTATTCCACATTGAATCTATGCAGCTTTTATCCAGATGCATACAATCTATTCGTGGAGGAATAGCCAGCCAGTATCTTTCTGAAAAGCCATCTTTCTTTCTTACAAGCTTTACCCGTTGATAGAACAGATATCTGATATCACATTCATCGAAAATGCGTTTCAACTTATCTGATATTAACGGAACGTTATTATGTGGGTCACAAATAAAGTCAGGTATTCGATGCCCACTTTGATCATCCAGCAGGAGCTCGTGTAAATCACGTTCTACAAACTGAAATGTACTTTGTTTTGCAGCTCTCTTAACTCCCTTTGGAATTTCATCATTATCTAAATAAATATAATCTGATCCTAAGGTATCAGCAGCTATTAAAAAATAATATTTCATATTCACTCTACCATGTACCTTTCAAGGTATTCTTCTACGGGTATCTCCACATCATATAGTAAAGCCGGAAAAGAAACAAGAGCACGTTTATCTAACCAGCTTAACCGCATTCCATGATGCGGAAATGATAAGATTTTTTGTCTAAGCGCAGTGCTAATAGCGTTCATTCGCTGAATATAATTCTTTTTCTCCTGCTCAAAATTCCGCATAAAGCACGTTGTTTCATACCTTTCAAGATAGTACTCTTCAAATATGTCAAGATATTCAAGTACAATATCTTCATAGCATCGATACAACGATAATTCCGGATGCTCGGAACGCAGTAACCTCAAACGTCTTTCATAACTATGTTGTCCTACATGTAATTGCGATCCTATAATACTACCTGCTGAAGAATCCGCACTTTTTACCTGATCAGAATTTGCGATGTCCTTTTCCATAATATAATAGAACAGTCGAGGCTTTTCCTGATCCATAATTCTGCTTAACTGAACATTTGAAAATGAAGGAAGCAGGATTCCATTTTCAGCACAGTTTATATTGTATTGAAACAGATTACCAAGTTTAATTAGGAGTTTGTAATACATTTCACCGTTTTTCTTTTTCCGTCCATAGCACTCATTTCCAGGGATCAGATGATGATGAGCAACAGCAGTATCTATTCTGTATTCATCTTCCATTTTATATTGAATGCTCGACAATGCTGCTGCTAATTGTGAATATATGTTCGGGAATGCTTTTTCAAGGTTGGATTTTAATTTAGCTGCATCACTCGCAAACAACATTTTACTGTCAGGCGATTCACAGAAGTCACATTTTCCCTTGAATTCTACGGGACACTGCCCTGAACACCAACAGTTAGTTCTGCATTGCTCTGCATCTGTAAAATTATCTTTTGAATTCAATCTTTCATTCGATTCACGCTCAACCAAATCAGTTTCCATAGACGAGTCAGATACAGTTACGCCTGTTTCTACTGTAGAGACCGTAGTGATAGCTTCACCTGATGAGGATTTTTCCACAGAAAAACTATCTATACTCGGAGAGTCAGAAGCAACAAAGCCTTGAAAGACATGATTATTCTGCTGCTTTATTTTTATAATTCCACCGCCAGCTAAGCAGGGAATAGTTGATGAAGACAAAAGCGCTGGCTGACCACAAATCATTACGGAAGAAGAAGCTCCCACCCATAATGAGGGTGTAGGTGAACATGGAGCACCTTCATGGGCAGCACAGACGCCAGTTCCATCGGTTATAGGTTTGTCGGAGATTGACAGCATTCCGTCAATCCCTGATTTTACATCAGAGTTGTTTCTAATAACTCCCTTTCCGCCTAATGGACAAATCCATTCTGCACCTGAAAACACATAGTTGCTTATATCTCATCACCTTCATATAAAACAAAAACCGCAAGCATATAAAATACCTGCGGTTAAAATTATCCTGTAATCCCCCATGAATTGCAGCTAATCGACTTATCCCCACAGTCTTTATAGCTTATTTTATACCCCTAATACGTTTGTTTATCATAGTAAAAACAAATAACAACATCAAAAAGTTATTATTTTATAAAAGTCCTTATAATATCATTACTCAAACTTCGCAGTTAAAAACTGCGAGTGCATCTTGAAAATTCAATAGATAGAGACAAAAAAATATAGTATGTAGTCTCCAA
>JBGUVZ010000488.1:0-3010 GCA_045220685.1 Oscillospiraceae bacterium
TTTTTTAATTATCATCTATAACAATCGTCCTTAAAAGGTGATTAATAACTATTCCGAAAGATACAAACCCTATCAACATAAGAAAAACTTGAATTAATGAAAAAACCACTAATTTTTCACTTAACTTAAATAAAACTCTGACAAAACCAGAATAAACAATAGTTCCGCATCCGATAATGCTTACTATTATTGCTGAATAATAAATATGCTTTCTCACTCTATCCTCTATAAATGGAGAAAAAGCAAGACTTATATTGATTCCAAGCTGTACTGAAGAAGTAATAAAAGTCCAATATACAAACAGCAAATGAAGTTTTATTGCAAATGATTTAAATAATATCACTCTGTAAAGAATTGCACCAGAAACGCTAATACCACTACAGGCTATCAACAAACCTACTTTTATAGTTAGCATTAAAAGTGAATATATATGATTTGAAATTTGTTTATCAACAGGAATATTAATATCTGGTTTACGAATCGCTTTGTATAACGGCCGCATTGGTCTAAATATAATCAAAACTCCAATATAAATGGAAATTAATATATACCCAAATGCTTGAGATTGAGAAATCACCTGACTAATCTCTAAGCATACAAGAATTACCCATATAGCGTTAATCACCGTTTTTACTATTGATTTAACCATTTTAGAAGAAGAAGCCCTCCGGGTCTGCGGTTTCTGTTTCTTCTGTTTGAATGACTGGTTTGTCATCAATCAGCAGGTCAAGTGAATCAATGAACGCTTTGAAAAACGTGCGTCTATCCTCAAATGCAGGTGCGGATTGTCCAGAAGCAACAATATAATTCTGCATTGTTAGTGGAGAAACATAGCCACATCTTGATATCTCGCTAATGAGGATGTAATCAAGCGTATGAAGTCCTGACTTTTCTGTTGTCAAATACTGATAGATGAGTCGGAATAGATGTTTTGAATAAGTTGGATTGTTTCCAAAACAAGACTGTCTGTATGGTAACAGATCAAAATTCTCTGAAAAGATGTCCTTACAGTATTTTGGCAATTGCGGATTGCCATAGAAAGAACAAATCACATGGGCAGATGTGTTCGAGCTACTATTGCTTTTAATTACAAGTATTTGTAATTGATTGTCTATAATATCGGGAGCTGTCTTCCGCTCAGAAGGTGAAAGAATAACAGAATAATTCTGTCCGCTTTCAAATGACTGATTCTCTGTTTCAATATTGATTTTTTCTTCAAGAAGATAGAAAACTTCATTATACTTATACATTCCGGGTGTAATAGATAGTATTCCATCGGTTTCCACCAATTCCATTCCTGAAACAACACCATCAGAATTATCTATATACTGATACTTAAGAAACTTCTGTGGTTGATCATGCAATAATTGCAACTGCTGACCAGTAATTATCGATCCCGAAGGAAAAGTAACATTGTAATTGTGTAGCATATTTAAACCCTCATAATACAGTTCTTACCGTCAAACCTTGAGACTACAGTGTCCTTCAAATAGTCAATCATACTCGGTTCGAATAAATAATACATTCTTTTGCCGTCTTCTGTGCGCTTAACAATCTGCCATAAGATAAAACCACAGCCATCATTATTAGGAAGAATGAAATACAATAATTTGCCATTTTGATTAGACTCAATTGCCTGAAGATCTGTTTCCAAACGCGAAAGAACAGATTCACTCTTTCCCTCATGCTCAAACTGATAACTTTCAATACCAGGAACAGATCTTTTCGTTATCTCTGTAATCAGAGCTGTCAGGTTATCAAATGGCGTATACTTTGTAATATCAGGTTCAATACGGATAGCTCCAGCGCTTACAGCATCGTTGGTACTTACTACATTATTGTATACGGAATATTGTATTTCACCAACAGCAAACTGGCGCTGAATTATTTCAACACGGTTCATAGTTTTAACCTTATCCGTTTGCTTAATTGAACGTCCGTCAAGAAGTATTTTTTCCGAATCAAATGATTCGGTATTAACTGCAACACGGTAGATTACGCTTGGTGCATCAGTTAGGATCTGTGTTTCACCATTCAGCATCTCTTTTTCCATAA
The DNA here is from genome assembly GCA_045220685.1 of Oscillospiraceae bacterium. GTDB lineage: Bacteria > Bacillota > Clostridia > Oscillospirales > Ruminococcaceae > HUN007. The sequence continues at coordinate 2,056 of JBGUVZ010000488.1, forward strand.
GATACTGAATGCAGCCCTTTACACAGGATAGCTTCATTTCCGTAGCAGTTCTCTTCACATTTTTTCCACTACGTGTTCTTCTTCCAGGAATATATTCCTTCATTAAATCCCTGAAAAGACTGATTTTGCATGATTGTCCGGCAAGAAGCATTCGGGTGTTCTGCATTTCCTTATCATCAAAAATAAGCTCAGAACCATCTGTTTTCAAAAGCATAATGGATAGAATATAGTATATCTGCGGACTTAGTAATGCAGTGAGTTCTTTAATGTTAATTGCAACATCCGGAACAGACTCCTGCTTTTTCAGGTTCATCTTTGGTACCGCGTGTTCTCCTGATGGGTCAGCATAGAAATATAAAGCTTTATCAGTTTGAATATCTGTTGAAAAGCTGAATGTTGCCCGGCTTTCTCCGGAAAAGAACTCTATCTTTATTCTTTCCGCCCAATTCCACAGATAATTGAAATTACGCTTAGCCTGAGCAATCATAGCAGCACCATTGACAATAGCCTTATTAGCGTAATCTGTAGGAAGAACCCACTCTGCCTCCTGACTTGCTTTGTCTAACTGCTCATAGTATGTAAACGGAGTATCTTTCCGCTCGATAATCTGTTTGATATAATCGTCTACTGCCTTCAGATAGTCATCTGTAGCTGTGCTGATAAGATCATCTATACTGGTAATTTGAATCTTTTCGCTGTGAATTCCGGACTTATAATAGTCACTCAACTTGATTTTCAGCAGTTGGAAAATCCTGTAGGTCAATTCGTTTCCACCAAAATATTGTCCATTTACTGAGCAAACCCTGATTTGAGTTTTCACACCTACATCAGATGAAGTAAAAGCATACCTGCATCTTGCCACATCAGTTGTGCCTCCACCGCAGTCAATTATCATAACATCGCCACGGTTCTTCTTCGGATCCTTACGATACTCTTCTCTTAATTCAGAGATTCG
>JBGUVZ010000489.1:0-5577 GCA_045220685.1 Oscillospiraceae bacterium
CGTGCTGGCGCACGGATACTTTACTGATTTATACAACTGCTTCAACAATAGTTTTATTATCAAACTCTATCGAATGCAGACCAGTCACCTTATTTTTGTTAAAACAGAAACTCAGCATATATCCTTTATCGATGCGATAGAAATCAAGATATTCAGCAAGCTGCTTTTCTCCTCTTTTATTGTATTCCTCACCGCGCCAGATTTTCATTTCAATAATAAACCGCTCACCAAGATAGTCAATTATCACATCTGTCCTAGTAAGATCTCTCGTCTGTGCTTCAATGTAGTAGTTACCGGTTCCGTTTATTATCGGTCTGAGATACATAAGAAACAGTTTTCTTCCGTCGTCTTCAATGAATCTTTCTGTTTCCTTACCGTAAATATCCTCAAAGTATTCTGTAAACTTTTCAAGTACCAGTTCCATATTAAGTCTGCCGCCAGCAATAAACTCCGGTTTGTTTCTCTCACTGATCATATACAGCGGCGATTTCTTTATATCCGGAGATGTGAGAAGCATATCATAAAATCTTGTCTCAAAAATACGATTGGCAATTACAAGTTCGCCGTTCTGCATCCGAGCAAATCCGAACATGACCGCCTGTTTCATAGACTCATCATCAGGACGATACGGTATCTTTTTTCCCGTTACCAGCATGTCAGTTATCTGCATTTTAAGATCAGGATACTCATCGAGCTTATTTGCAAGCGATTCGAACAAAGGCATCTGACTTACAAGAATTTTCTTCACTGAGGCCTTTATTCCGTATTCGTCCCATCTGCATTTTTCCTTATCATCTTCATCGATGAATTTACAGATCTGAGATACAAGAACCGGATATCCGGATGTATAGTCATAAATTGAATCTGCAACATCCGGAATATTCATTCCCGTATGATGATCATTTTCATATTCTTCAAGCATTCCGGCTATATCAGAAACTGAAAAACTCATATCATGGTCAAAAGTACATGCGATATTCCACGGACTATTAAATTTATGTTCTGCATCCGGTCTGATTTTAAGCTGAATATTTCTGATGTCATGCACACCCGCAAGAACAACTGAGTGAAAAGCCGCAAACTTGTTTCTTCTGATATATGCGCCTCTTAGCTGTGCAAGGAAATCAAGGAACACCTGATTATTCGATGCGCTATCAACTTCATCTATGATCAGTACTACAGGCTTTTCAGACTTTTCGCATATATTAACTATATGGCGGAACAAATGAACAAGATTAAACTTATCATTCAGGGCATTCTTAAGGCTCTGGAATTCTTCGTTAAGCTCCCCACTGGTTTTTAATCTGTCAAACAGATAAATAAAAGCCTCGGCAAAAGCGGTCGAAAACGTGTATTCATCTTCAAAAACAGCACCGCTCATTTCAGTCTGAAAATCCATATTGATAACATAATAATCATCACTCAGGCTGCTTTCAAGCGCTATAAGTGTAGTCGTCTTTCCGTACTGACGAGCCTTATTAATAGTTATATACTGCCCGGAATCCACAAGTTTTTTCAGTGCTTCCAGTCTTGTATTCAGATCGACCATATAATGGCGTTCCGGATCACAGTTACCTGTTACATTGAAAATCTTCGACATTGTGTTTGCCTCCAGTACCTGATAATAAAATTATAGCGAACACAAAAAGAATTTTGCGTTCACTACAATTGTAACCTATCTACTATTATTTGTCAACATCAAGTGATTGTATCTTCTTTGAAAGATACTGTCTTATAGTTGCAAGATCATCAAGCTTTACATTACCGTCACCGTTGACATCTGCGTTTCTGAATGAATTTTCGCTTAATTCTTCGTGGTCAACAAGAGCAAGTGAAAGTAGTGAAATATCCGTTACGTCAATTTCTCCATTCAGATCAACATCTCCTGGTTCACGTGATTCCGGACTTGCTGTCGTCTCTGAATTTTCATCAAGCACTTCAAAAGCGAAGCCATTTTTTTCGGCATATTCTTCAGCAGTGCTTCCTTTATGTGCTTTTATCACCAGAGAAGGATCGCACTCCATGAATGCTGAAATATCGATGCTGCATTTATCACATCTTATTGTAACTTCCTTTAAAGAACTGCAGCTCATAAAAGCCTCGAGATCTATCTGAGATGTATTTTCTGGAATATCTATCTTTTCAAGTGATGTACAGCCGCGAAACGCTAGCATTTCTATACGTTCAAGCTTTGAAGGAAGAATAACTTCTTCAAGATCTTTACAGGAATCAAATGTCTCGATGGAAATATTCTTTAATTCATCCGGAAGCTTTATACTCTTAAGTCCTGAACTGCTAAATGCACAGCTGTCGATGGAGGTAATAGTTTCAGGAAGTTCTATGTGTTTAAGTGATGTACATCCCGTAAATTCTCCCCAGCCGAGGACAAGAAAATCACTGCCGAAATGTACTTCTTCAAGCGAAGAGCAACCTGCGAAAGTTCCGTAGGTGATACCTTTGATGCTGTCAGGTAATGTTACTGATTTCAAAGATGTACAGTAACGAAAAGCACCGTCGATACTTTCCATACCGTCCGACAGAGAGACCGTCTCCAGATTACTGAATGAAAATCCGGATATTCTAATGATTCCTTCTTCAACGACTAAATGTTTCACTTCTTTAAACCAGTTTTCCGAGCTGAAGTTCGCCGAATCAATCCATCCCGTTCCGCTTATGGTCAGTGTTTTGCTTTCAGTATCATAGGTCCATACTGCCGACTCACCGCATGGTTTTGAATAAACTTTCTCTTCTGTTTCCGTCGCCACAACATTTGATTCTTCAGTATCAGATGTCTCCGCTCCGCAGATCACCGGTATGGAAATATTTCCGCTGATAATACCTCCTGCTGTAAGTAATGACAGTACATAAGCTGTAATATTCTTTTTTCTCATTTTAAATCATCCTTTCGGTTTTATAATACTTTCTTTCTGTTCATAACTTTTGTATTTATAAAATATCAAACTATTGTCAGATTACCGGTAAAAGTTTTATTTATCGGTACAGTATAATACTTTCCGTCTTCTTCGTTGTATCTCATTCCGCTTATCAGTTCCACTCTCATTATATAATCACCGGTTTCGGCATCGTCAGGTATATCAAATTCAATACCATGAGTTTTAAAATCGCCGTAGACATTCATAAGATCATCAGAAACAAAAGAGTAATAGTCACTGCACAGACACGGAACTTCAAGCTGAGTTTTATCCCAGTCATAATGAGTACAGTTTGAAGCGTATTTATAGCTTTTACCATCCTTTAAAACTTCAAATTTATAATACAGTGATGCAAATCCTTTTGTATTGTTTACAACATTAAGATAAAGATATTCACGTGAATCGTATCCTCTGCGTGCACCCTTCCGATTCATTGTGATCTCAGGCAGTTCTGAATCATCAAGCACCTCTGTTTCTGCAGAAACTATACGGTCAGTCTGTATTTCAACATTTGCGTCCTTTTCAGAACGTCCTTCTATAACATTGATAAAAGTATGTGAAGCCTCAGATATATCAGAATTTTCAGTATCCGGTTCAAGGCTTTTATAGCTTAACTTTATATCTCCGTACTGATTTTTCCGGACTGAATCTATATAAGTACCTGCTATCGTATCATTCATCACTGCTTTTTCATTCCAGACAACGATATAATATTTTTTAAAGTACTCAGAATCCATTCCGAAATTAACAGATTCCCATTCTTCATTTCTTTCAAATGCCTTTCTGTCATCAGGGTCAAGAGAATCTGCAAATGCCGTGTAATCATCAGGCGTGGTTATTATCAGTGGCTTATTCAGATCAGTAGCAGATCTGCGAAGTTCATAGCATCTGTAACGACCGTTTATGTCGCGGAATTCCTTCTTTTCATCTTCAGATAAAGGCTTTTCAGCGATATTTACTTTAATATCTTTATTCAGATCACCATAAATACTATAATTACGCTTAACCACAGTAGTTCCAAGCAGCCAGTACTTCATCTTTGTTTCTGCTTTATGATCTGCAGGTACTGCATGTGATATCTCCATAGTAACATTGCCTTTATTATCATGAGTTACCGAAGATATACTGTATTCAGCACCATCAGATTTTTCTGATACAGTGTAATAAAGAAGTGCATTCCTGTTAAAATACGCCTCATCGATTTCAAGTTTTCTGATGATTTCCGATGTATCGATACCTTTGGATGAAAGTTCGTTTAATTCATCCATCGAAGAGATCATTCCATATGATTCAGGATAATCTCCTTTTCCTTCAAAAGAATCCGTACTGAAATTAACAGTGCGTTCAGGATCAGTAATATCATATATACGCGATACATCATTATAATGAGTGTAGCATTCACTTTCAGCATCAGCATTACCCGGAATGATCACAATATTATATTTAAACCTGGCAAGCTCCGTTACATCTCCCGGAACTGTTCTTTCAAAATATAAATGCACATTTCCTTTACCGTCTGTTTTAACAGACGATAACTTCATCTCCACACCATTTGCTTCCCAGGTGTTTATCTCCAGTGCAATACAGTTGTTATCAAAAAATTCGTCATTTATCTCTATACCGGATTTTACAAAAGCTTCTGAACCTTCATTACTGAACGCTATATATTTGTTAAAATCGGCCATCGTTCTGATCATATAAACTCCGGAATAAGCTCCGAACTCGCCGGAATTATATTCAAATCCTTCGAATATGCCAAGGGTGTCAGCAGTAACAGTTCTGCACTGATCAGTTATATCGTTCAGTTTCCCGATTGCCGATATTTTCTTCGAAAGATACTGTCTGAGCGCCGCAAGATCGCCCAAATCGATAACTCCGTCGTACTGAACATCCGCTGCTTCCTTCTGCATATCATTTTCAAGTTCTCTGTCACCTATCAGATACAGCGAAAGCACGGACAGATCAGTAACGTCCACATTTTTGTCCGAATTCAGATCTCCGTAAATTACTTCGTTCTGCGTCTCAGCGGCAAATACACTGCAGTGCGCTCCTGCCGCTGATGCGATCATTGTTAAAGCAGTTATAAAAGCTGTCACTCTTTTCTGTATTTTCATATTGCTTCATCCTTTCATGTTTCCTTATTCTCATTACCTTTGATTTTTTCCGAAACATATAATGATTTTTGAAAGCTTTCATTTATAAGACGAATAAAGATGAAAGAATATTTGAAATCAAAATCAAGATTGGCAGAATACACAGGCAAACATATATTCTTTTGTGCAACATTTATACAGATAGACTTCGTTTTATACAAGTAATGCCAGGCTTTCTGCCTGGCATCATCATGCTTATAACTCTTTCATCGTTTTTTTATCGGAACACCTTTTGAAATAAGTTCATCCACCGATACTTTGTCGCCGACAAGAACATCGACAAGCGGAACCGGTTCAGAATCACCAATCTTAACGAGGTATTTATCAGGATAATCGTCGACAATATAGAGATCACCTTTATATGTAAACAATATATTGTCATATTCATCATCCCATTCGGATTTTACAATTATCTCAATAACCGGTGCTTCCGTCTCGGCCGGCGGATAAGTTACTGCGGCAGTTGTTACCACAGGTCCATCGGTTATTTC
>JBGUVZ010000490.1:0-6457 GCA_045220685.1 Oscillospiraceae bacterium
ATGCGTATAAATAACGAGATAATATTCACCTGTGAAGGTAAATCACTTAAGTATGAAGATGATATTGCAAAGACTCTGGATGATAATTACGCTTTCCTTGCTGACAGAAACAGCATCAGAGGCTGGTATCAGCTTTCCGACGAACTTGCACAGCACGACAGCTTTTCATATATCTTCTCATTTGTATTCGTTGCTATCGCACTTCTTGTTATCATTACAACAATGAAACGAATGATAACACAGCAGAGAACGCAGATCGGCACACTCAATGCACTTGGCATGAAAAAGCGAAAGATAATGTTCCATTATCTCAGCTACAGCTTTGTACTTTCAGTAACAGGCTGCGTACTTGGTATTATCCTCGGCATTTATACCTTCGGACGACTCATGGTAAATATGTTCAGTCAGTTCTATACTCTTCCTGACTGGCAGCCGGGATTCAGCTATAAGAGCTTAATTGTAGCGGCTGTACTCGTACTGATATGCACAGGAACATCATACTTCAGCTGCAGTCAGATACTGAAGATACATCCGTCGGAAGCACTCAGACCTGCGGCAGCAAAATCAGCAAAACCGTGTGTTTTCGAGAAACTTCCTTTCTGGAACAAGCTGAATTTCAATGCAAGATACAATCTTCGTGATATTTCCCGTTCAAAAATGCGAGCTTTTATGGGGATTTTCGGCACTTGCATGGGCATGATGATCATGGAACTCGGACTTGGTGCCTATGATACAGTTGATTATGTACGTGAATGGTATTTCCATGATATACAGAATTATGAGTATCAGGTTATCCTCAATGACAGCTGTACTATCGAACAGGCGGAAGAATTAAAAAAAGAAAATGACGGCGAACTGGTTGCTATGGAAGCTGTATCAATAGCAGCGAAAGATCATCCGACTTCTGATGGCATCATAAGCTGCAAACTTGCAGTTACTGAGGGCGAACAGCTTTACTGCGTGTCTGATACAGAACTTAATACCAAGCCTATACCAAGAGGTACTGTCGCACTTACAATGAAACAGGCTAGAAAACTTGGTCTTTCCGAGGGCGATAATGTGTACTGGAAAACAGCAACAGGTGATAAGTGGAACGAAAGCAAGATAGGTCTTATTTCCCGTCACCCGAATATAACCGGTATTACTATGATGCGTGAGGACTATGAAAAGGCGGGAATGACATTCAGACCGGTTATGCTGGTTTCAGAAGAGAACTGCGAAAAAGCAGCCGATAATAAGTGTGTTTCAGCTGTTCACAGCATGACAGACCTGATAGAAGCCTTTGACAAGATGATGGAGATAATGAATCTTCTTGTGTATTTCATGGTATTATTCTCGATACTGCTTATAGTCATTGTACTCTATAATTCAGGTAATCTTTCATTCAATGAACGAGAAAAGGAATTCGCAACTCTTAAAGTTCTTGGCTTCAAGAGCGGTGCAATACGCAAGCTGCTCTCCACACAGAATCTGTGGTTATCGCTTATCGGCTGCATCTGCGGACTTCCTCTCGGACGTGTACCGCTGCAGGCCATGATGGACTCAAACGGTGACGCAGTTGACTGGCCTTGCTATCTTGCACCGTCAACATATATAATCTCAGCAGTATTTGTTATGACTGTATCAGTTCTTGTAAGCTTCCTGTTCGCTCGAAGAATCAAGAAGATCGATATGGTAGAAGTTCTTAAAGGTATGGAATAAGAGGTGAACGAGTATGCTTCTGACTGCATTTCTTTCAATTGTATTTTGCGCAGCTATATCACTTATGCTGCTGTCAGCTGTAGCGTTTATTCAGAATGAGAAATTCTTTTCATCTGCTCCTAAAGAGGCCCAGGCACTCCTTAAGCCAAGAACAAAAGAATTGTTTTACGGCGCAAGGAGAGTCGGATGGACGCTTATGCTATTCAGTTTTCTGATGATAGCAGGTGTTGGTGTCATATCGATATGGGACGGCTTTAGAAGCGGATTTACATTCAAGCAGTTTTTTCTGAGGTTCGTTACCATATTTACTGTTTACAAACTTTACGACATGATATGCTTTGACTGGTTCCTGCTTTGCAGATTTAAGTTTTTCCAGTTCTACTTTCCGGAGGTTGAAAGTGCATACACCGGCAGAAAATATGGCTATAACCTTAAAAGTCAGCTCTTAAAACTGTTCGTTATTTTCCCGGCTGCTTCTGCGCTTGCTGCATGGATATGCAGTTTGTGTTTTTCTAAATAATTATTTTAACATGGAGGCTTGTTAATGAAAACTGAAAACGATCCGAAAATCATGAAAACACTGAACGAGTATGCAGGCGGACACCGGCATCTTATCACGCTGGGACGTGTGCTTGCTGCAGTCAGCGCATTTATGGGACTTGTTCCTTTCTATGATCTGTGGAAGATAATCAGAGTTGCTGTAAAAGGCGAAGACCTTTCAGAGATCTCAAAGATAGCATGGCAGGCGGTAATTATAACAGTAGGTGCGCTTCTTGTCTATATCGCTGCACTTTTCTGTACTCATATTGCCGCTTTCCGTGTTCAGGCCAATATGCGAAGTAGGCTCATGCGTCGTATCATCACGCTGCCTCTCGGCGTGTTTGATGAAGACGGAACCGGTAAAATACGCAGGACTGTAAACGAATCAACTGCGGCTACTGAAACTTTTATTGCACATAACCTGCCGGATAAAGCTGTTGCAGCTGCAACTCCGGTCGGACTGCTGATTCTTCTTGCAGCATTCAACTGGAAGCTCGGACTTATCTGTCTTATACCTGCCGTTATTGGATTTGCATTCATGATGAGTATGATGGGAAATGATATGAAACAGAAGATGGCTGAGTACCAGAATGCCCTTGATACGATGAGCAGTGAAGCAACAGAATACGTTCGTGGTATTCCGGTTGTAAAGGTGTTCGGCCAGTCAGTATTTTCATTCCGTCGTTTCAAGGAAGCTATAGACGGTTTCGGTAAATGGGCGACTGATTACACTCTTATGCTCCGTTTTCCGATGACAATGTTTATGACATCTATCAATGCGGTTTTTGCGTTTCTCGTAGCCGGAGCATATGCTCTTTCAAAGGGCGGTGTTACTCCGGAGCTTATTCTTGACGTGATGTATTATATAATCGTTACACCACTGCTTACAGTAACGCTGACTAAGATAGCCTACTCAGGTGAACAGGAAATGATCGTTGCTGACGCACTTAAGCGTATGGACAGTATTCTTGAAATTGCTCCTCTGGAAGAGACATCTTCTGCAGAACATCCGAAGGATAATTCAGTTGAACTTGTAAATGTTGGTTATAAATACAAGGATGCTGCTGAGTATGCAGTAAAGAATCTTAACTTAAAGATAGGCAGCGGAGAGCATATCGCCCTTGTCGGACCTTCAGGCGGCGGTAAAACGACTACTGCAGAACTTATTGCAAGATTCTTTGATGTGACTGAAGGAAAGATAACTGTGGGTGGAGCCGATATTCGAAGCATTCCACAGGATGAGCTTATGAGAAATGTATCTTTCGTATTTCAGGACAGCCGTCTTTTAAAGACCTCTATTCTTGAAAATGTCCGCTTGTCGAATCCTGATGCAAGCGAGGAAGAGGTAATGAAGGCACTGGAAACTGCTCAGTGCATCGATATTATCGAAAAGATGCCTGACGGAATACATACTGTCATCGGTGAAAAGGGAACATATCTTTCCGGCGGTGAGGGACAGCGTATCGCTATTGCCAGAGCGGTTCTTAAAAATGCTCCGATAATAATTCTTGATGAGGCAACAGCATTTGCTGATCCGGACAATGAAACAAAGGTTCAGACTGCATTTTCTGAACTTGCCAAGGGTAAGACGGTTATTATGATAGCTCACAGACTGAGTACAGTTGTAAATTCCGATTGTATTTACGTACTGAAAGAAGGCAGTATCTGCGAACATGGCACACATACCGAACTCATGGAGAAGAACGGACTGTACAGACAGATGTTTGATGAATATAACCGCTCAGTAAACTGGAAGGTAGGTGCTTAAGATGAACATAACAGAGAAACTGCAGCATACTTTTGCACTTTCCCGTGAAGGTGCATCTGATATGGTAAAGGCGTGCATAAGCGTAACCATAACGAATATTTCACTTATGATGCCAGCCGGAATTCTTTACACGCTTATCAAGGATCTGCTTGCAGGAGAACTTACAAAAGCGAGGATCCAGTTTTATGTTATCGCATCACTTGTGATCATTGTATTTATAGCGATAACGAATTTCATTCAGTATAACTCAACATTCCTTTCCACTTACAGAGAGAGCGGAGTAAGAAGAACAGCTCTTGCTGAAAAGTTAAGGAAGCTCCCGCTTTCATATTTCGGAAAGAAAAACATAGCTGATCTTACTACAACGATCATGTCCGACTGTGCCGTTATCGAAACTGCATCAAGTCACTGGATACCGGAATTCATCGGTGCACTTATCTCTACAGCCCTTGTGGGAGTCAGCCTTTTCATTTTCTTTGACTGGCGTATGGTTCTTGCAAGTTTCTGGGTAATACCTGTGTCATTCTTCCTCGTATGGTTCTCAGCAGAGTACCAGAAAACTGCTGTCAGAAAGAATAACCGTGTAAAAATGGTAATGACAGAAGGAATTCAGGAATGCCTTGAAACAGTCCGTGACCTTCGAGCAGGCAATGCTCAGGAAAGCTATATGGACGGGCTTGATGTCAAAATAAAGAACGTAGAAAAGCAGGCACTCTTTACTGAACTCAAACTTGCTGTATGCGTAAATTCAGCGGCAATAATACTGAAACTCGGCATTGCAACTACGGCACTTGCAGGCGGTGCTCTGCTTGCAAAAGGTGAAATTGATCTTCTGACATTTTTCATGTTCCTCATGCTCGTGTCAAGACTTTACGATCCGATGCAGATTACTCTTACGAATTTTGCAGCGATCATTTCTACTGCAATACAGTGCGAACGTCTCGACGAAGTACTTTCACATGATATCCAGACCGGATCTGAAAAGATGACAAACGACGGCTACGACATTACCTTTGACCACGTTTCTTTTGCTTATAACGATGATACATCAGTTCTTAAAGATGTCTCATTTACTGCAAAACAGGGCGAAGTAACTGCTCTTATCGGACCGTCCGGCGGTGGTAAGACAACAGTTTCAAGACTTGCAGCTAGATTCTGGGATGTTACCGGAGGAAAGATTACTCTCGGCGGAATGGATGTTTCGAAAGCTGATCCGGAAACACTGTTTTCAGCTTTCTCCATCGTATTTCAGGATGTTACGCTCTTCAATCAGAGTGTAATGGATAATATACGTATAGGAAGAAAAGACGCTTCCGATGAGGAAGTCATTGAAGCTGCAAAGCTTGCAAACTGTGATGAATTTGTAAGCCGTCTTCCGGAAGGCTACAATACACTGATAGGTGAGAACGGCAGTGAACTTTCAGGTGGTGAACGTCAGAGAATTTCAATTGCAAGAGCCTTTTTAAAGAATGCGCCAGTAATTCTTCTCGATGAAGCATCTGCCAGTCTTGACGTTGAGAATGAAACAGCGATCCAGACAGCTCTTTCACGTCTCATAAAGGATAAAACCGTTCTTATCATTGCTCATAGAATGAGAACCGTATCAGGAGCAGACAAGATTGTTGTTCTGTCGGACGGAGTTGTAAAGGAATCTGGAAAACCTGATAAACTCATGATGAAAAACGGTATTTTCGCAGGAATGGTAAAAGCTCAGGCCGAAGGACAGGAATGGGCTTTAAACTGAGGTAAAAATGACGATTATACTATTATGAGGCATTTATCAGGAAAACGGAGGTGAACGTATATGCAAAATGTAATTATTATTGCTGTACTGGCAGTGATTTTGGCTTTCGGGTTAAAAGGTACGATCAAACACCTTAAAGGCGAAGGCAGCTGCTGCGGCGGTGGTAAAACAATAAAAGAGCCTGACAAAAAGCTTTCAGGAAAAATCATTCAGACAAAAGTATTCAAAATCGACGGTATGCACTGCGAAAGTTGCTCAAACCGCGTAAAACGTGCCATCAACAGGATTGACGGAGTTTCGGCTAAACTCGATCTTTTTAAGAAACAGGCAGTTGTAAAATATGAAAAAGATGTTGCCGATGATATTCTGGTAAAAGAGATCGAAAATCTTGGATACACGGTTATCGGGATTCAGTAAGAATTTTTGAATTGATCTGAGCTTTATATATAGAAAAACCAGAACATAAGAGTGTGTTCTGGTTTTTTAGTGCCAAATGCGTCCCTTAAAAATGGTGGTGCCTGCGGCACAATTGTAATAATCCAGCTGTCATTACAGCTGGATTAATGACATTGCGTTGATGAAGGAAGTTCAGGAAAATCGAATAAACAGCATTTTCAAAAATGTTCTTATCCCAGTGATATGAGAATAAGACTTTTTTATGATTGATATTTCTGTCGGTATATGGTAAAATATTTACAAAAGGT
>JBGUVZ010000491.1:0-2806 GCA_045220685.1 Oscillospiraceae bacterium
AACCGGCCGAAAAGAAACTGGATCTAAACAAGCCGTATGAAGAAATGTCGATAGAGGAACTTCAGGCGTGCATTCTCGAAAAGCTCGCAAAGAACGGTCCTGTTACCGACAGAATGAGAAAAGAAGTTGCCGAAAACGTTTATCCGAATTCACTTCTTAACTGGGTGAAGAGTTTCAGATAATTTATCAACCTGAAATAATAAAATCAAGGCTGCAGCCATTTACGGACTGCAGCCTTTTGTTTATGTGTTTAAAACTGATAATGCTAAATCGAAACATACTCCGGATCGCTGTTGAGCGGGAGAATGTGATCGTTTATAGCTGAAAGATCAAGTGAATCACCGATCACAATAAGAACCGCCTGACCGTCAGCGGCAGGGGTTACAGTAACGGCGGCAGGTGTTGCGTTTATGCGAAGCCAGTTGCCGTTTTTGGCTTTCAGCGAGCCTTTTATTCGGTATATCTTACCGCAGGAAGGATCAGTGAAAATGTTCTTTACAAGACTGGTAATGTGATCTTCCGGAATGTGTACGTGCATAAAATAGTGAACACCGGTGCTTAGTGTGTCTCTGTTGAAAAGCTTAATGTAGCTTTCGTTTCTGTAGCCGGATGAGCTGATCTTTTCAAGATCTTCGTCTGTAAGTTCGTCCCACGGTTTGGAGGTCAGTTCGTCTTCGGTAAAACGTCTTTTGCATTTAATGAATTCCAGCGAAGAATTAAGACGGTTCAAAAGATCAGTGAAAACAGACTGGTCTTCTGTTCCAGTAAGCTTGCTTACGACCAGACTGCCGCAGCAGGCGCTTTCTGAACCGGTTATGAATTTTATTTCATCGGAAAGTTCGTCATCAGAAAACGGATCAGCTACCGTTATAACTGTGCCTTTTTCAAACCAGCGGTCAAGCGGTGATTCATAGAGAGTATCAAAATATTCGTCCATATCGAAGATGCCGGAAGGTTCGATGATCACACGATCGAAGTGCTGCATTCCGAGGTTGATGAGCTGTGTTTTGAAACGTCTTTTATGACAGTCAGCATCAGCACCGCCTACTACCATTGCAACCTCACATCTGTCACATTCAAGATCTTTGAGCATTACCATGTCTATGTTTACAGCACCGTAGTCATTGAGGAGAATTGCAATGCGTCTGCCCTTGCTCAGATGATACTGCGCGTATTTACGTATGAATGTAGTTTTGCCTGAACCAAGCATTCCTGTGATAAGATCGACTTTTGTCATTATTATCATCACCTTTCAAATCAGTTGTTTCCATTAAATAGTATATCACAGTAGTTTTATTATTGCAAAGTTGTATTTTGTTTCTGTGAAATATATCAAAAACAGTTAATAGAAATCTGAGGATTATGTGCAAAAAAGCTTGACTTATTTGTACGGTTGTGATTAAATATAGATATGATGGAAACATAATAGTTTTGTTTCCTTATGGTTTAAGAGGCAAAAATGAAAGGCGGGATTATTAATGAAAACGAGATTACGAAAAATAACAGCACTTGCTTCTGCTCTTGTTATGCTCGGCGGAAGTACTGTTTCAGGTCAGTATGACAGTATTTTCAGAAATGTTGTCGTATCTGCTGAAAGCGCAGAAAAGGAGTACATTGTTGAACTTGAAGATGATTATAGTAACCAGATGATCCTTCTTGACGGAGAGTATTATTCATACAATGTTGTACGCAGCATTTACAGGGATGAACCTTACTATAATAATGATACTTTTATCATTCCTTCGAATTACAAGCGTTCTGAAGATGATGACCGTTATCACCGATACAGCTATTATGATACTGATGATGAGCATGGTTCAAGGTTATTTGTTCTCGGTGAAAGATCAGTTTATGCTGATGATGCGGAAAACATTATCGTATCAGACGGCATCATGGAAATAAGAGAAGATGCGATCAGGGCTTCAAATCTGAAATCAATCACCATTGCTGACAGTGTTATAAATTTAGGAGAACAGAAATATTTCAAGGATACGGTCATCAGAGGACATATGGGCTCTCTTGCCGAAAATTACGCTTCCTGCTATGGAAATAAATTTGAATATCTCGGCGACGTTGACAACAACAGTACAATAGATGCTGTTGATATTCTGAGTCTTGTAAATGATTTGAACGGAACTAAACCGCTTGATGAAGATGCAGCTGCAAGAGCCGATGAAAACTACGATGCAAAACTTGGCATTGTTGACCTTATAATGCTGAAAAACGAGATAGTGGATCCGCGTTCATCAGTACTCGGAGCATCGTTTGAAGGGGCAAAGGCAGCACCAGATCTGCGTCACATAACCAAGGCATCCAAAGCAGATGCTGACGGATACATGAAGTTTGCAGCAGACAGTGCATCAGATGTTCTTCTTGATACGGAAGATGAAAAGGGTGCGGAAAACACAGTTTATTCACCGTTAAGCTACTACATGGCACTTTCCATTGCTGCTGAATGTGCTGAAGGCAACACAAAATCTGAATTTATAACTGCACTCGGAGCCGAGGATATCGATGATCTGAGAAGTGAAAATGATTCACTTTTCCGTTCGCTTTATTTTGATAAATATACAGCTTACTGCAAGATAGCAAATTCACTCTGGCTCAATAACAAGTGGACATTCAAGCAGAATACTCTTGATAATATAGCTGATAAATATTATGCGGTTTCCTTCGAAAGAGATTTTCATGATCCGGGTGTTCCAGCTGAGATCTCAGGATGGATAAACAAGAATACTTCAGGCAAGTTCACACCTACGATTCTGATTCCTGAACCTGACCTTGAAATCATGAAGATTATAAATAC
>JBGUVZ010000492.1:0-2986 GCA_045220685.1 Oscillospiraceae bacterium
AAGGATGCATTTTCTGATCCGGAAGCATCAGCTGAACTTGATATTGTTAACGCCTATGGTGAATTATTGTTTGTAAATGAGGCACAGTACAAATACTATGAGCTTGATACGATCACCGGTATGAGTTACAGAGAATTCTCCGAAAAGAAAACAGCATTTTTCAATCAGAGTATATACGGTACAGAAAAAGAAATTGAATTCGGAGAAGGTTTATCGATGGAGCCGGTTGTAAAATATGATAAGGAATATATACCTGTCAGAAATGTTACTCTTACGCTTTCCGAAAACGAAATTCTTAATATTTCAGGGAGCGTAAGAACGAAATACTGGTATAACCAGAATGCCTTTTTCATTTCAGCTGAAAATGCTGATGAATTCATTAAAGCGAATATTTATTTCGATCTTTATCTGACAGTAAACGGTCAGGAACATTATGACGAAGCGCTTGAGTGTGTAAATGATTTTAAAAGCATGACCGGTACATATCTCAGTAATAACTACAAGTTCAGTACGGGTATAGATCAGCTTGTAAAAGCTGTGGTAAAAGCTGTTCTGATATTCCTTGCGTCGATATGGCTTGTCGGTATTCTGTCGATGATAAATTCAGTAAATACGAGTGTTTTAAACAGAAGCAGCGAACTTATGATGTTAAGAAGCCTTGGCATGACGGAAAAACAGCTTCGAAGAAGTGTTCTTCTTGAAACAGTAATGTTTTCATCTGTGGCTGCTGTATCGGGAACTGCAGTAGGAACGTGGATGTTCTGTTCCGTCAGCGATTGGCTTGCAATGATTTATTCAGAAAGGGCGACTGGAATTGCAGGGCCGGTCATCGCGGTTATTGCAGTTACACTTGTTATAAATGTGCTGATCGCATTAGTATCAGCCTTACCGGCAATCAGAGTCCTCGGAAGAGTAGAGAACATAGCACGTACAGAATAACACGCTGATTTATTTATAAATCAGCGAGGGGTACGGGGCGAAGCCCCGCAATCTCCTCACCCCATCAATCCGGCGAAGCCGGATTGATGTAATCAGTGTTTCAGTGGATTTATAGAACAAAAGATGATATAAAAACAGAGAGAGCACATTCCGTTGTTTCGGAGTGTGCTCTTTTAACTTGTTAAAAATATTCTGATTACTCCAGATACTTCTTAAGATACTGTCCTGTGTATGATTCCTTACACTTTACTATCTCTTCCGGAGTACCTGTCGCGATGACAGTACCGCCGGCGTCGCCGCCTTCCGGACCAATGTCAATGATGTGGTCGCAGACCTTGATGAGTCCTAAGTTGTGTTCGATGACGAGGACGGTGTTGCCACCGTCAACGAGTTTCTGAAGAACTTCGGTTAGCTTGTGGATGTCGGCGTTGTGGAGACCGGTGGTTGGTTCGTCGAGGATGTAGATGGTCTTGCCGGTTGAACGTTTTGAAAGTTCAGTTGCAAGCTTTACACGCTGTGCCTCACCGCCGGAGAGTGTGGTTGCAGGCTGTCCGATCTTGATATATCCGAGGCCGACCTCCTGAAGAGTTTTCAGTTTACGTGCTATTTTCGGAATATTTTCGAAGAACGCTGCGCCTTCGTCAACTGTCATTTCAAGAACGTCGTAAATGGACTTGTCCTTGTATTTTACTTCAAGCGTCTCCCTGTTGTAACGGCGTCCCTTGCAGACTTCGCACGGAACGTATACGTCAGGCAGGAAGTGCATTTCTATCTTGATGATACCGTCACCTTCGCAGGCTTCACAGCGTCCGCCCTTTACGTTGAAGGAGAATCTTCCGGCAGTGTAGCCCTTCAGCTTCGCCTGATTTGTCTGGGCGAAAAGCTCGCGTATATCGCCGAACACGCCTGTGTATGTGGCCGGATTTGAACGCGGTGTACGGCCGATAGGGGACTGGTCGATATCAATTACCTTGTCGAGATGTTCAAGACCAAGCATTTCATCGAATTTTCCCGGGAACAGCTTTGCGCGGTTGAGCTTGGCGGCGAGATTTTTGTAGATGATCTCGTTTACGAGTGATGATTTGCCCGAACCGGAAACACCGGTAACGCAGGTGAATGTGCCGAGCGGGATGTCAACGTCGATATTTTTCAGGTTGTTCTGAGCAGCGCCGCGGACGGACAGGAAATTGCCGTTTCCTTTTCTTCTTTTCTCAGGCACCGGAATGACCTTTTTGCCGCTTAAGTACTGACCGGTTATGGATTCCTCGCATTTCAACAGTTCATCCACTGTTCCGTTGAAAACAATGTTTCCGCCGTTTACGCCGGCACCCGGGCCGATGTCAACGATGGTGTCGGCTGCGTACATGGTGTCGTCGTCATGCTCGACAACGATAAGTGTGTTGCCGAGATCGCGGAGTTTTTTCAGTGTTGCAATGAGCTTGTCGTTGTCACGCTGATGCAGACCGATACTCGGTTCGTCGAGAATATAGAGCACGCCTACAAGGGATGAGCCTATCTGTGTGGCAAGTCTGATTCGCTGGCTTTCACCGCCTGAAAGTGTTCCTGCTGAACGTGAAAGTGTAAGGTAGCCGAGACCTACATTTTTAAGGAAGTTAAGACGCGACTTGATTTCCTTTATAACCGCCTTGCCGATGATGAGTTCCTTTTCGCTTAGTTTCAGGTTTTCGAAAAATTCAAGTGACTTTAATACGGAAAGATCAGAAAGTTCTGCGATGTTGAGTCCGCCTACGGTAACACCGAGACTTTCCTTTTTAAGTCTTTTGCCGGCACAGTCCGGACACGGCTTTTCGATCATGCAGCTTTCTATCTCATCACGTGAGTAGTTGCTTCCGCTTTCCTTGTACCTTCTGTATAGGTTGTTGATTACGCCTTCGAAAGGAGCCTTCTGTATTCCGCCGCCGTATATTGAAGGGCGGTGCAGAGTGAGCGGCTTGTCGTTCGTTCCGTAGAGGAAAAGTGCTAGCTGTTCTTCGGAAAGCTCACTTACCGGCTTGTCAAGCGGAATACCATATTCCTTTGAGATAGC
>JBGUVZ010000493.1:0-3083 GCA_045220685.1 Oscillospiraceae bacterium
ACAAAGATCATTATCCCAAGCGAGATCCAGGGAATTGCCGGCCTTGCTGCTGGTATCAAGTCAGTAGTTGATATTGACGATAAAAAACAGAACTGATAAAGCATATTAATGCAGTATAAGCCACAGATCCGGCGTTGCCGGATCTGTGGGTGTGGAGGACAAAGGGGCTTCGCCCCTTGTACCCCACGATGATTTTTCCTTAGAAATTATTTATCCCCGGCGTATTTACAGTAAATGTTTAATACTTCCGGGGATTTAAGTTTTATTATTGTGATCAGTGGATTATTACGGGGGTGTACAGTTTGACTGATGAAAAGTTTATTTTAGATAATTTCGAAAAGGCTCTGGCTGAAAAACAGATAATCGCATATTTTCAGCCTGAGATAAGAACTCTTACAGGAAGCGTCTGCGGATGTGAGGCGCTTGCGAGATGGATCCTTCCGGATGGTACTATGATCCCGCCTGTTGAATTTGTTCCTGTGCTTGAAAAGCACGGCCTCATTCATAAGCTTGATATGGCGATACTCGAACGTGTGTGCGACGCTTATCTTTTCCTGAAGGAGAAGAATATCAGTACTGTACCGTTTTCCATAAATCTTTCAAGGATCGATTTCTATCACAGAGATATGCAGCGTGAGATCACAGAAGTGATTGAGCGACGCGGCGTTCCCCGTGATATTGTTAATATTGAGATCACGGAAAGCGTTATGCTCGATGAGCCGGCAGCACTTAAGGACAACTTTGAAAAGTTCCATGATTCCGGATTCAACATCTATATGGATGACTTCGGAAGCGGCTTTTCATCTCTTAATGTACTCAAGGATTATCAGTTCGATGTGCTCAAGATAGATATGCGTTTCCTAAGCAACACCGGTCACCGTTCAAAGAATATTCTTGCGGCGATCATAAGCATGGCCAAGGTAATAAACGTTCATGCTCTTGTCGAAGGTGTCGAAACAAAGGAAGATGTTGATTTCTTAAAAAGCATAGGCTGTGAGATCTTTCAGGGTTATTACTTCTCAAAACCTCTTTCGCTTGACGATCTTGCTGAATTCTTCATTGAATGTCCTGCAGGTGTGGAGATCCCTGAAGAAAGAGTCTATATGGAGACGGTAGGACGCGTTAATTTCTTAAGCCCGAATCCAATGGGATGCGACAAGACCTCCTTTGCGGAAAGCAGTGATATCTGCGGTTATGTCAGCGGAGTGTCTTTCGGGCTGATAGAATATGACGGAACCAACGCCAATTATCTTTATATAAATGATGCGTATAAAAAAG
The DNA here is from genome assembly GCA_045220685.1 of Oscillospiraceae bacterium. Lineage (GTDB taxonomy): Bacteria > Bacillota > Clostridia > Oscillospirales > Ruminococcaceae > HUN007. The sequence goes on from JBGUVZ010000493.1 coordinate 1,279, forward strand.
ATCTTATGAAGCTTGGTATCATGTCTGAAAAGGATCTGGAAACTGCTATCAATGAAGAGGAAAGAAAGTTCCATCAGGTGTTTTTTGATTTCATGGATATGGTCTGTGAAACTGATGAGATACAGACTATCGACAATGTAATGAACTGCGGTTATTTTACTTTCAAGGCCAAGCGTATAGCCAGCTATGGAAACCGCACAATGATAGCAGCAACCGTTAATCTTTACGATCCGCATATTTCGGACAACCGTTCTGACGATATGCAGGAATTCAGTCAGGTCATCTACTCGACCTACGAGATCGTAATGATGCTCTATCCTGAGGAAGACAGGATCCACAAAATCTATTCCAGCTCAGGGTTCAAGAACCTTTTCAACAGCGAATGCATATCTTCGGGTTTAAAATATTTCATGGAAAACTATGTCCATAAAAATGACTGGGCAAGATTCAAGGACTTTTTCATAAGTGAAAAATACTGCGAGCGAATGGATGCGGAAGGAACAACATTTATTGAAGAACCGTTCCGTCTTCTCTCGGTAAATAATACTTACAGATGGATCTATATGCGTGTAACAAGAGTTTTTGCAGTAGCTGAACCGAAGTATCTGCTTACGGTACAGTCGATAAACAAGAGCCTTGTTGATATGTTAAGTGATAAGTTTGAATAGAGAATATACGAAAAAACTGCGTGACCATAACGGCTACGCAGTTTTTTATGCCTGTTTGCAGAAACAGCGGAAAAATTGATATTCTGGATTATCAGAGATTCGCCTTAAATTATCTTCAGTAATTCGTCAAGAATTCTGTCAGCTGTAGTTAGCTTGTACATAAGACGCGACGTGGCAGGAGGGAGTTCTGTGCAGAAAGATCTTGTTTCACCCTTAAAAAATATCGCAAAGTACAGCTTTCCCGGAACAGAACTTTCCGGATTTGCAGGATCGATATTTCCCATTGTGCCGGTTACTCCTATGCCGATATCTGCACTGTATTTCTTAGCGCAGGCTTCTGCCATTGCCGTGGCTGTTTCCTCCGAGTATACCGAGTAACGTTCGATAGTCTCAGCAGGTACTCCCTGCATTATCTTGGCTTCGTTGCAGTAGGTGACAAATGCGCCTTTAAGTACTGAAGAAGATCCTTCAGTGTCAGTTATAAGCGAAGCTATCTGTCCTCCCGTGGCGCTTTCCATTGTAGTTATCGTAAGCTTTTTTTCGATGAGTTTCTTTGTAAGTAAACGGTAGCGTTCTCTGATTTCATTTTCGTTTTTCATTTTATATCCTCATTAGAAAACAGGCAGACGATCCGTTTCTGGATGTCTGCCTGTGGATTTTTTGAAACTCTGATTTATTCATAAATCAGAGCGGGGGAACCGGGACGAAGCCCTGCGCTCTCCGCTTCTGTAAATTTTATCAGAACTTGTCTATCTTCTTTGAAACGAACTGTCTGATAGTAGCGAGGTCTGTAAGAGCAACATTGCCGTCCTTGTCAACGTCAGCGTTGATCTTTGCCTGGCCTTTAAGTTCCTTGTGATCAACAAGTGCGAGAGCAAGTGTTGAAAGGTCTGTTATATCGATCTTACCGTCACAGTCAACGTCGCCGAGAAGTGTTGTCTGGTTTTCGCTGCCGCTGTTAGTAGGATCAGTTGTAGGTGTTGTCGGAGCAGGAGTCTGAGTTGGATCCGGAGTCTTAGTAGGATCTGGAGTCTTGGTTGGATCTGGTGTTTGTGTTGTGTCCGGAGTCTTAGTAGGATCTGGAGTCTTAGTAGGATCCGGTGTTTTTGTAGGATCCGGAGTCTTTGTTGGATCAGG
>JBGUVZ010000494.1:0-3708 GCA_045220685.1 Oscillospiraceae bacterium
CAGAAAAAAGATAAGCGAAGAGGTTTATGAAAAGATGAGCAGAAACTTCCTGTTCACTGACAAACTTGATGATTTTTCTGACTGTACTCTCATAATCGAAACAGTTGCTGAAAATCTTAAAGTTAAGCAGGATCTTTTTGCAGAGCTTGATAACAAGGTAAATGATCAGTGTGTATTCGCTACCAACACTTCATCACTTACTATAAGCGAAATCTTCTCATCATGCAGCAATGACAGAAAAACAATGGGGCTTCATTTCTTCTATCCTCTGAAGCTTACGGGCTTCATTGAACTGAATGAATGCGGTGACCCGGATACATGCAAAGCCATAGCGGAAATAACAGGGAAGTCTACAGTTGATTTCACAGGAAACTACTGCTTCTATCTTAACCAGTATATTTTCTACTGTATTTCACATGCATTTATTCTGGCTGAAAAGTATAACACCGGAATATTAAAAGCTATGGACATTTTAAACGAACTGTTCCCGATGCACAGTCTTTTCGGAATGGCTGATTCCATCGGTCTCGGACTTATGCTTTCAGGCACAACTGATACTTCAGTAAAGAGGATAAAATCTGTTCTCGATTCCGGCCGTGAAAAGATGAATAGTTTCCTTACTGCCGGATGTTCACCTGAAACCGGAAAGTTTATCGAATTTGTAACGGAACAGGAAAAGGGGAAGGAAGCAGTCGAAACTGACAGAGAGGCTTTCATTCTTGACATGATCTCAGGAATACTCAATGAGGCTGTTAATGCAGCTTCCGAAAATGAGGGCAATCTTACAGAAGCACTTTACGATGCGATTGGTCTTTCAGAAAAGTTCAGTTTCTATTACGAAAAATACGGATACGACAAGATATCACAAAGTCTTGATGCTGTCAGAACATATACGGGTATTGAATCATATGAGGCAGCGGACAAAAATCTTTATGACAAATATTTCTGCTGATAGGGAGCAGAACATGTACGTATGTCGAAAATAATAATTTATAAAGCGAGGCAATACAGAATATGAAAAAATGGCCACTTAGAAATTTACTTAACCCTGTAGTTACACGTTCACTTCTTTACGGAACAGATTCATTTGATATGGAATATGTTCTCCAGAAGATCGACCAGATCAAGACAATGAGCGGTAAGGAAGTTAAAACCGTATGGTTCGGTGAATGGGAAAGAAAAGCAGCACGTTATATCGAATGCGCAGAAAAAGCTGAAAAGGCTGGCAACAAGATATCTGCTGAAGCTTTCTACATGATGACAGCTCAGTGCTATTATGCAGGCTATCAGATCAACACTGACGACATCGATCAGAAGCGCGATGTTTATGAAAAGCTCGCAAAGTACTACAAGAAAGCTGTTTCATTCCGTCCTAACAAGGTTGAATATATCGAAATTCCAGTACCTGCACTCGGAAAGGTAAAACTCTGCGGTTACATCCACTATCCTAACAAGGGAACTGGAAAAAGCTATCCTCTTGCTATAACATACTCAGGTGTAGGCAGCTGCAAGGAAGAACTTGATCTTCTCGCACGTCCTCTTATCGACAGAGGAATCGCTGTACTTACAGTAGATATGCCAGGTACAGGTGCTACACCTTTCGACTATGACGGCAAGTGTATAGGAAGCCAGCTTGAAGCTGCTATCGATGCTATCGCTGAATACGTTGAAAACCGCAAGAACATCGACAAGGACAGAATCGCAAACTACGGTCTCTGCATGGGCGGCGGCTATTCATTCCGCGCTTCAGCAAAGAGAAAGGCAACAAAGTGCTGCGTAAGCCTTTTCCCTCTCTTCATGAACATTGCAGATACAGATTCTATCCCGATCTGGATGAAACACGGTAAGTGGGCAGCTTTACAGTACGGAACAAGTGATGATGACAGATTCCTTACAGAAATGAAGCTTCTTGAAGAAGGAACAGTGGACTGTGATTTCCTTCTTGCATACAGTGCAGATGACAACTGGATGGACAGCAGTGCATCACTTTCAATGCTCGACAGAGCAACAGGATATAAGGAAGGTCTTGAAATCGATGAAAAGCCTGCATATGTTTCAGAAGAAACTATCATGCATGCAATGCCGGTAGGTGAACAGTTCCACTGGGTAAAGCACATTGCTTCAGACTTTATCGCTGAAAGACTTCTCAGCAAATAACAAATATAAAAAATAACTGATCCGGGAACAGGACAGGGAACAGGGGTCTCCCCGGAACTTCCCTCTGATCTATTCCCGGCTTTGTCAGTATATGTATTATAGTGTGATTAGATCAAATAAGAATTGTATTGTGTAAAATAAGATGGGTAAAAAATTTTATTATTGAAATCCGGAGGAGGAACAAATGGAAAAAGTTGTAATCACAGGTATGGGTGCAGTATGCTCATTAGGTGACAGTGTAGGTGAGATCTGGGATAACCTTATAGCAGGAAAAAGCGGTATCGGTAAAATCGAACGTATCTCAACAGAAAATCATGACTCAACTGTTGCAGCTGAAGTAAAAAACCCTGAAGGTTTTGAATCAGTATGCAAAAAGTACTGGACAAGAAGACAGCTCAATACCGTAACAGGTCCATGCCGTCTTGTTATGGCTACTGCAGCTCAGGCTATTGAAGACTGCGGAATCGATCTTGAAAATTATGATAAAGACAGAGTCGCTGTAATTTACGGTATTGCTGACAGCGGTTTTGAAGATGCTGAACGTGAAAAGATGACAAACATCATCCTTAAGACAATGCCAAGTTCAGTTCCTTCACTCATTTCTGAAAAGTTCGGTTTCCACGGTGTAAGCTTCAACCTTTCCTGCGCATGCGCAAGTTCAGGCTACGCTATCGCACTTGGCGCACAGCTTATCGAAACAGGAGTATATGATGTAGTTGTTGCCGGCGGTCTTTCAAACTATGTTACACATGACAGAATCAGCGGCTTCAATCAGATCCTTGCAATGTCTGCAAATCCTGATCCTGAAACAGCATGCCGTCCATTCACAAAGAACCGTGACGGATTTATATTAGGTGAAGGCGCAGGTTCAGTAATACTTGAATCAGAATCTTCAGCAAAGAAGAGAAATGCAAGAGTTCACGCTAAACTTTCCGGTTATGCATGCTACAGTGAATCATCAAACATGACTGCTCCTCTTGAAGACGGTGAAGGTATGAGGATCGTAATGGAAAGAGCTATCAGGAAAGCAGGTCTTACACCTGATAAGATAGACTACATCAATGCTCACGGAACATCTACTTATCTCAACGACAAGTATGAAACAACAGCTATCAAGAACCTTTTCGGCAAGCATGCCTATGAACTTTCTGTTTCATCAACAAAGTCAGCTATAGGACATACACTTGGTGCCGGAAGTGTAATCGAAGGTATCGTTACAATCAAGGCTCTTAATGAAAATATCGTTCCTCCGACAATTCACTACGATGTGCCGGATCCGGAACTTGATCTTGACTATACACCAAACGTTGCAAAGAAGAGAGAGATAAACGTTGCTTTATCAAATTCATACGGCTTCGGCGGCCAGGACGTTACTCTCATTTTCGAAAAATAATAACGGAGATCTAAAATGCCAATTTGTCAGATTAAAACAAATTACAAATTCACACCAGAAGAAAAAACAGAATTTTTAAAAAGCGTAGCTTCAGAACTCTCAGTTATTCTTGACAAGCCTTTACCGGCTGTTATGACTATGCTTTCTGAAGAATACAT
>JBGUVZ010000495.1:0-2196 GCA_045220685.1 Oscillospiraceae bacterium
GTGCAGAGGAAGACACTGTCGCCGCAGAGAAAGGCGCTGTTATCGGCAGGCAGTTGCTCGGTGAAACAGACTTTGATTACAAGATGCTTCCGTGGCATATAGTTGAGGCATCGCCGGCAAAGCAGCAGTTTGAAATAACACCGGAAGGTGAAGTTCATGTGACGATCCTCAAGGCACAGGGCGATGAGAGAGAAAAAGGGGATCTTGCGTTCAGGCACAGAAACCTTGATTTCAAAGCAGGACACACTTATGAGATAGAATGCAGGGTAAAGTCAAAAAGAGAAGGAATTGAACTTTGCTCACAGATCCAGAATATTTCAGGTTCTGAATATTACTGTGTGCTGGATGTGGATAAATTTCATAACGGCTATAACATGGGCGGAATGTGGGGAAGAGCTGCGAAACTCACGAAGGAATACCAGACTTTGAAAGGTGAGTTCAAACCGACGAAAGATCTTGAGGGCTGTGTATGGAGTTTCGAATATGCTAAGGGTACACAGTACGAAGGTAATGCGGAGGACGGCGACGAACTCTGGTTTGACTGCGTATCGATCATCGACAAAGATGCTGAAGCCGACGATGAAAATTTCTTCGACTACGGTTACACCGGACGTAAATTCAGCGGACTTGAAAATAACTGCATTTCAGTAAATCAGCTGGGTTATTTTCCGAAGGCACGAAAGATCGCTGTTCTCGGCGACAATGCCGGTGATATAACACCTGACGGCGTTTGCGTATCTGAAATGAAGATAAATACGCCGGAGCTTACTGAAGCTGTGGACTTTGAAGTAATCAACGCTTCAACAGGAGAATCAGTTTATAAAGGAAAATCATCCGATCCGAAAAAAGATGCTGATTCAGGTGATACTGTCTGCAAGCTTGATTTTTCCAAAGTGACAGAACCAGGAAGATACTACATAAAATCCGGTGAATACAGATCGTTTGAATTCAGGATAGGATCGGATATCTATTCTGAAAAAAGTCATGATCTTCTGACAAATTCACTGAACTATTTCTATCAGAACCGTTCAGGAATGAAAATTGAAATGCCGTATATCACTTCAGGAAACAGAACGAGCAGACCGAATCTGGAACATGAAGCAGGACACGCTGAAGATATCGCTTCTGTTCAGAAGATTTGGCGCTGGGATTACGGCCCGAGAAAAGAAGCAGACGGGGTTTATGCTTCTTCAACAATAGACGTAACCGGCGGATGGTATGAATCTTCCGGAAATACGAAGAGCATGATAAACGGCGGCATGGCAGTCTGGACGCTTCAGAACATGTATGAAAGATCCATTGTGTCAGGTGACGGGAAGTTTGATGAAAAATCGGGTACAGTGGTCGTTCCGGAAAATGATAATAAGGTCCCTGATATTCTCGATGAAGCTGCTTACGAACTTGACTGGATGGAAAGTATGAAGGTTGCGGAGGATGAACCGACATGGGGAAAGACGGCGGCCGGACTCTATTACCATGAGGTAAGAGACAGCAGATGGCAGGGAATTGCAGTGAAACCGTGGGAGTATACCGGCAAGGAAAAAGAATACGCACGGGTAGTCGAGCCTCCGACGTTTGCGGCAACTCTGAACTTTGCAGCATGCGCAGCACAGGCTGCAAGACTCTGGGCGCCTTACGATAAGGCGAAATCAGAAAAATATCTTGAAGAAGCTGTCGATGCATACAAGGCTTTCCAGAGTGCTTACTATGAAGCTGATAGGGAACGGGCAACGCATCCTGATTATAAGCAAGACTGCTATAAAGAAGATATTAGTGAGACATCTATGTACGCGAGTCAGTACAACAGCGATTACGATGACATGGATGTTCTGGACGATGCATTCTGGGCAGCGTGTGAACTGTTCGTATCTGCTTCGGAAATGAATGGCGATAATGTTCAGTTCTTTAAAGATGAGCTTGAAAAATATGAAGGGGCATATACTGTTCCGGACAAAATAAGGGTCACAGATCATCGAATCGAAGATGAAGAGACAACTGCTCCGTTCAGTTACGGAAATACAGCCGGTGCAGGTACTCTTACTCTTGCACTCCACATGGATCTTCTTGATGAGAAAAATGCGGGAAAAGTAACTGATTCGATAACGAAGAAAGCTTCAGAATATCTCGAAACTGAAGAGAAACAGGGTTATGGTCTGCCTTACAGTGAACGCGAGGTGTATAATGATCCGAACAGCG
>JBGUVZ010000496.1:0-3545 GCA_045220685.1 Oscillospiraceae bacterium
TGCATAATCTTGGTGAACGAACAGATCTTATTAGAGAGAAGAAGATTGACCGGCGCGTTGATAATATGCTGAAAATCAGTACGGACGGAAGAAAAGCAGCTCTGGATCTTTCACTTGTAGGTAAAACTCAGCTCTATGATGATACATCCAAATTAAAAAGATGTACGGATGAAGTACTGAAGATATACTCTTCCTATCAGGGAACTTCGCAGATCATATTCTGTGACTATTCCACTCCTAAAGCGTCAGATTTCAGTGTGTATTCAAAGCTTAAAGAAATACTGATTCTGAAAGGGATACCTGATAAAGAAATAGCGTTCATCCATAACTATAATACAGAAGAGAAAAAGATAAAGTTGTATCAGAAATTCAATGAAGGTATTGTCAGAATTCTTATTGGTTCTACGTTTAAGCTTGGTATTGGTGCAAATGTTCAGACAAAGCTAAAAGCTATTCATCACCTTGATGTGCCGTGGCGACCAGCTGATATGATACAGCGAGAAGGACGTATTCTCAGACGTGGTAACGAAAATGAGGAAGTTTTTATTTTCAGATATATAGCAGAAGGAAGTTTCGATGCGTATTCGTGGCAGATATTAGAGACGAAGCAGAGATTTATTTCGCAGTTTTTGTCCGGAACCAGTTATCAGAGAAGCGTTTCAGATCTTGAAAGTAATGTTCTTTCATATGGTGAAGTGAAGGCTATTGCATTATCATCTCCGCTTATGAAAATGCTCGCTGAAAAAGAAAATGAGCTGCGCAGTCTGAGAATTCTTAGTTCCAAGCATGCTGCTATGAAAAATGATATGCAGAAAGAGTATGATGATATTGCGGTTGAACTTGTACATTTGAAAGAGAAGATTGCAGATGCGGAAGAAAATGCGAAATATATGAACTCTGTTTCTAAAAACGAATTGCAGAATATTAGTCAACTGTACAAAGACAAGTTTAATCGTGATTTTGAAGCCGGAAATTGTGAGCTATTAATACTTAAGTATACTGTCAGAACTCCGGAATATCAGGATGAAAACAAACCTTTCTTTATTCTTTCCAGCGGTGATATTCAGTATGCTGTAGAGGCTGGAGATATCGTAGAAAGAAGAATGCAGCGTCTAATAAGATTTCTGAATAGCTTTGATAAGACAGCAAAAAAGCTAAAGGAAAGATTTGATAAGCTTTTAATACGTCATAGTGAACTTAAGAAAACTCAGAACGATGACAACCCTTATCTTGAACAGATACATGTGTGTGAAAATGAAGTAGAGAAAATCAGAGCGGAACTTAAAATAGATGGTGAAAAACGGAGTTACAGGTGATAGAATATGTACGCCTTTGGCGTACTACAATAAAATCGGAGCTATGCTCCGATTTAACCTTTTTATGATGAAATGAAATAAAGAGCTCGGATAACAAACTTGTGATTTTTCATAGTTAATTGAATTCTTACCTTAAATATGATATACTTATGAGGAGTAAACCGAAAGGAAAATTCCCAATGCTGAGAGTGTTTTTTGGCGACAAAGAAAATGCTATATATGATTCATCTGTATTTTTCAAACACGCCTATAAAGATAGCTGGATAACTGAAGAATTCACCAGAGATATCGTAGCAGATGTTGACAAATCTGAGGTTATTAATAGTAACATCATTATCAGTCCGGCACTTGGAACTATTTCTCCATTACAGCTATCACGTGGCGTAAAAGCACTTATTCTTATGAAGCATTATCCTGGAAAAATATTTAACGCATCAAACTGTGGCGATAACTGCGCCAAATGGATTTTAAAATTAGCAGAAGAAAAGAATTTCACAGTATGCTTGAATCATGTTATGGATTTTGGATCAGGCGATTTTGATATCAGAATAATGAATCACAGAAATCTCATAGTACACAATATGGAGGAATTTCTCGATGCTGGTATTAAGTATTTGCGGAAGATTCCGTCTTGAATGTACAATGAGAATGTACGCCTCTGGCGTAATATAATGAAATCGGAGCTCGCTCCGATTTAACCTTTTCCGTGTAGTATGATAAAACGAACAAAGCAGGCGAAACTTACGTTTAGTTACGCCTGCTTTGTTATAGTTATCCGTAAATATTAATCCGGAAGATCAACAGTATTCCAATCAAAAATAATCTTATGCTCGGCATTTATATCGCCTTCATAGCTTAAGGCTGAATTATGATAATACCTTTCATTCATCACATTCAATATGTGTGTGTTTGGTTCAAAATCCTTATACGCATCAAGTTCAGTTGGCTCCAATATATTAGTCTGTGGGTCGTATACTTCTTTTATAAGCCTTTTTTCTTCGTCTGTATCATCCCGATAGCGGATATACATTTTGTTATCTGAAAGGGCAGTGAAATCACATTGTTGACAGTAATTTGGTTCAATAGACTGAAGACAATGGTTTTCCTCATCAACATAATATAATCCATTATAAGGATCATATATGATCTTTCCGTAGACTTCCGTAAAAACATATACATGCTGATACGATGATTCAGGTACGAGTGGACCGCTACTTACATCATCGTCAGGCTCGGCAGTATCACATACCCATGATACTTCTCCTGTATTCATATCAATTTTATATATAGAAAGGTCCAGATTAAAAGCCCATTTTAAATCGTAACCTACAAGAGCGTATATACAGTTAGTATTCTTGTCAACACACCACTTTTTTACGTTTCCATAAACTTCTCTGTTTTCCTCAATAGCTCTGCGTACATTTTCAGAAAGATATTCTGATTGTTCTTCATATAGTTTCATACATCTTTCGTTTACCGGACGTGTTCTGAAAGCCGTATTCATTATCTCATAATGATGTTCGAATATGCGGGCTTCTGTTGTAGTTACAGTTGACTCTTCCGGCTTAGTGGTATAAACTTCAGTTGACGCAGAAGTTGTGATTGTTGTTGTATTTGTCGTAGTAGTGATCTCAGTAGTTTCAGCAACTGTGCTGACAGCAGTAGTTACAGAGCTTTCTGCAACTGTTGTTATTTCAGCAGTCAGTGTAGGATCTGAATTCTGACTTTTGTCTATGCATCCGCAGAACAATGTCAATGCTGCACAGGCGACCACTGAATAAAGTTGTATCTTTTTCATTTATCTATACCTCTAACATATAACTTCATATATATTGATTGTCTTTCTTTTAATTATGTATTACTAGCATACAACACACGCTTATTGTACACTGTTTATTAAGAAATGTCAATTTTGATTTTGCTTGTTTCAACATATCCGACTTATAGATTTAAACTATAGCTTGATATTGATTAATAGTGTTGGACTGTACTCGATTTCTGTGATAAAATAATACATATCAAAAAGATAGGAATTATTAAGAAATCAGAAAGAGAGAGTATATTTGATGAAAGAATTACAGAAAAGATTACTTACAGCAGTTATTGTACTTGGAACTGCATTTGGTACAGCTGGAACTATTACGGTTAGAGCAGAAGATGACAATGTGCAGGCAACTTCGGGACAGGAAAATGAAGTTCAGAAGGTCGTTACGGAATACAGTGATCTCT
>JBGUVZ010000497.1:0-2405 GCA_045220685.1 Oscillospiraceae bacterium
CGAAAACGGTGATAATCTCTGGTCAGCACTGCTTGAAACAGGATATCTTTCAAAGGCTACAGAAGAACGAATGAAAGTCATGCCTCTGAGAATACCAAACAAAGAAATACAGGAAGTGTTCCGGCAGGAAGTCTGGAATTTCTTTAACACTAAAATAGATAATGAATGTGTAAGCAATCTCATAGATGCACTGTGGTCTGAAAACGTCGAAAGTGCAAAGGCTTCAATGAATCAGCTCCTTGAAGCAACGTTGTCTTTCTATCACGAATATCATGAGTACAGCTATCATCTGATACTCGACGGATTCTTTACCGGACTTGGTTACATGGTGGATTCAGAAAAGGAAAGCGGATACGGAAGAACAGATCTTATCATTCGTGATCCCGGCAGAAACCGCTGTCTTATCCTTGAACTTAAGCATGCGAAGGAAGAATCAGAAATGCCAAAAGCAATGAAAGAAGCCAGAAGCCAGATCGTAAATAATAAATATGAAAGCAGGCTTGTGTATGAAAGTTATACGGAAAGACTGCAGTACGGAATGGTGTTCTGCGATAAAAAATGTATGATAGAGAAAATCTGATTTTCTATTTTAATTTCAAATAATAAGTAAAAGGTGCATATCCGGAAATGGATGTGCACCTTTTTTATACTGACTTTACTCCTTATAATAATTGTATGTAAATCTCAAAAACAAGTTCTATTTAACAAAACAGTATTTTCCTTTACCGAATCCTGATACAGCTTTTATCAGTTTAAGATCATTATTCAGTTTTTTGATATACTCCGTAGCTGTCGTCTGCGAACATTCCAGCAGTTTCATTATATCTGAATTACCGAAAACTGTATCCTGTAAGTTCTCATATATTTCAATGAGATTTTTTTCTGTTTTAACTGAATAGCCTGACTTCAAAATCTTTTCTCTGATTATATTTGTTTCAGATACAGGCGTTGCCTCAATTACTGACATACCTCCCGCTTTTAACCGGAGAAATTCTTCATTTACCGGAATAACAACTGATGTAACATTATCTGATTCTGAAAATGTTTTATAATATAGATTCGGAGAACCATTATCTTCAAGAGACTGCTTTGCTTCGCCTATTCCGGTACCAAAAGATTCTATTATTCCAAGACTTTTAAACATGTCTCTTATTTCAGGATTTTCAGTATCTCTCTCATTAAAAATACGTCTCTCATTAAGATCGTCAATTTTAAGCGGTGGCAAAGGTTTGTTATAATTTACAATATTGATCTGCTTCTGAGATATGTATATCTGAACCGGCTTGCCGTTTTCATAATTATTATGAACAATAGCGTTAGCTACGAGTTCTTCAACTGCTATAAACGGAAAATTTGCAATCTGCCGGTTTTCCGCCATTCCATCTTCACGCAGAACACTCACACTTAAATAGTTTTCGTTAATAAACGCAATTATATTAAAATACTGTTTCCATATCGGACCGGTAAAACGTTTGGATTCCATTTTTCGCTTTGTACCAAACATATCTATGATAAGCTCACAATAAGCATAAGGAATAAATTTCTCAGGATTATCAGAAAACATTAAAACTGCATAATTTCTTACCTTGATTCCTTCCGGATCATTTTTATCTGTCAGATTCAAAGATTTTGAAATATCCTGTTTTGAAAGCTTCCCTGTTATTTTTCTGTCACTTGTTTTCTGCAGATATTCCTTCAGATAATCTATATTCAAATCATCAACAGTAGCTTCATTATTCACCAAAGAACTGTAATGAAAATTAGCGAATTTTCTGAGAAGATCATACTCTTCATCAACTCTTGCTATCCTGCTGTCCGACTCAACTCTTATATACCTTCCCGGTTTTAAATTTATCCTTTTATCTCTTTCCGCTCTTTCAGTGACCATAAACGGGCCGCCTGTCTGTCTCGGTACTACAATCAGAATGTATTTTACGCCATTAATTTCATTATTAATTATCTCAAAAGAAACATTCGGATAAATAAACGGTCTTAACGAATTTATCTGATTCTTGGTTATTTCAAGAGAACCTTCTTCTATTCCGGTTATCGGTAAAACAGGAATAGCCTTATTCTTTTCGTCATTTTGCTCTTCCACACCAAGAAATATCATTTGTATATCATTATCATAATAGTTGTTTCCATAAGCACAATTTGTTTTAAGTATTTTTGATAACTGATCTCCGGTTTTCTTGTATTCTATATAATCGCATTCCGCACTTTGATTTAATAAAATTGAATTCGCATGTTTTTTTATTCTGTCAAAATTCACACTCATACCTCCGATCTTATTAACGAAACCAAAGATATTATATACCAAACCCAAGTTTTTGTCAAGCAAACCCAAGTTTTCAGCCATCAAACCCAAGTTTCGAAAATTGTTTATAAAGCACGTAATTACGCAA
>JBGUVZ010000498.1:0-6064 GCA_045220685.1 Oscillospiraceae bacterium
CTCGATTCCTATCTCTGAAAGCAACTTGCTGTCACCGACTTTGGTATAAAGAACAGAACGCATTTCCGTAAGAAAACTTGAAATATCCTTGTCGCCGCTAAGAAGACCCTTGTTGGTCTTTTCTTCCCACTTTTTGATCTCGCTCTCAGACATCTCATCCTTCTGGGCATCAGTAAGCGGCATATACTGCTTGTATTCAGCTTTTTCATGTGTTCTGTCATTAAGATCCTTGATAAGAGCATTGTAGTCCTCAACAAATGAAACAATAGTTTCAAGTGTTTTGTCATTGTCACGTGAAATTTCAATATTCGCAGTTCCTACGCTCTTAAGAGTGATATTTACTCCGTTGTACTTAAGTTCATTGCCTGAGTATATTACATCTTCACCGTCAATAGTAACCTTAGCATCTTCGCCTTGTTTATCGATAGTAGAGGTCCCGAACATCTTACTGATAAGTCCGCCGCTGGTATCAGAAGCCTGGATAATTGAACCTGATCCCATTTCCTGTCCGGTAATACTGAACTTGTCGTTAAGTGAATTGTATGTCATTGTAACACCCGCACGACTCTCGTTAATCTCAGACATCATATCTGAAAGCTTTGTATTACCTGTGAAGCTGAAATTAGTTCCGTTTATGCTGAACTTTATCTGATCATCTTCGTTATATCCATATACTTCTTTCAGCGTCATTGAAGTATTGACCTGATTGGTAGCCCCTTTATCGTCCATACCTATAAACTGAAGTGCGCTTGAATCACCGCCAACCTTTATGGCTTTACCTGCTCCTGCAGTTATCTTACCGGATGTAGTATCGAAATGTATACCAGATCCAAACGCCTCGAAAAGCTTATCACTCAAACTGTCAGCTGTATCAGTTGAAGTAAGCGCGATATTTTTTGAAACACCGTTAAATGTAACGCTTAGTTTGCCCTTCGACTCGATTTCCGGAACATCAACAGATACTTCAGATGTTCTCGAAGCTTCCTCCTTGTTGCTGAAACCAAGTTCCTTAAAATCAGCTTCGTTTCCATCTACAGCCTCCAGAGTAAGCTTATTTTCGCTGCCAGTAAAAACAAGTTTCTTGTCTTCACCTGATGTATCCCATTTAACATCAGAAACGCCATGATTAGCAAGTGCCGTTTTTAAAGTATCAGCAAGATCGGCATCCTTTGCCACATTGACAGTAACCGTCTCATCATTCACTTTAAACGTATATGTTTTTCCGGTATCAGCATATGTAGATGTATCTGCTGTTACTTTTCCGGAAGTAATCGAAGCATCTTTTGGTGATGATGCTGTTCCGCCGTCAACAGTTACCCCTGAACCTGCTCCGCATCCTGCTAACTTAAGCTTTCCATCTGAGCCAACAGACGCAGTAATATCATAGCTTGTCGAATGTTCCCTGTTATAGCTGGTAACGCCCTTATTGATACGTTCCGCCATATCACTGGCAGATGCAGCACCGCTTATATCAACGTTAATAGTGGTATCACCAACATTTAAAGTCATCATGGTCGGCTGGTTCTGCTTAAGCTGTCCTCCAACCTCAACACTGAGATTCGAATTGTTGGCTCCGACTGAAACACCTGTAATTTTCGCCTGAGTCGCAAGCGACTGAACTTCAACATCGAAGCTTCCTTCAACTGCATCACCAGTTGAACTAACCTTTACCGCCGTTGAAGAACTTTCTGTAGTCGTTGTATTGAATGTTGAAGAAAGAACAAGTGACTTCTCGCCTGTAACAGAAAAATATTTATCCTTGAAGTCATTGATCTTATCAATTACATCGCGGTACTGCTCCTGCTGCATTTCAAGGACTTTCTGCTTCTGTTCCTGTTTGTCTATCTTAGTCTGGATATCATTCATCATAGACTTGACAAGACTTTCAGTATCAAGTCCTGAATTCATACCGGATATACCTTTATTGCTGTAGGCTGCGTTTGTATAAGTATTTTCTGAGCCTGAACTTGAACTTACCTGCATATGTATTCCCCCTGATCATAATATTTAAGGAATCACTGATAAAAGCATCAGCACAGGTATAGTAGGGAATGGCCTGTAAACTCCGCTTCCGGTATATCCGGATTTAACGAACTGATGAATTTATCAATGTCTGGGTGCTTGTATTAGATTAATCTGCTTATTATATTATTCGGCATTTTTACATTTTTTTAAAGAGTTTTTTCGAATATTTCATATAATTCTGCTTTTTCTTGTGAAATTGTACGAATTCTGACTATCATTTACAGCATTATAATACCTGGCGGCCTTAGCGCTCTGTCCGGAGTTATTTTCCTTTATTTCCTCCAGCGTCTTCTCCATGGCTCGCTTCAGCCTGTCCTGTACCATCGGAATCGCAGACTGTATCCTACAGATAACAGCATTCACATCCTGGCGTTTTTCAAAAACCGGTACGAAATCAGGTGATACATCCTTTCTGTCGGTAAGAGGAAGTGTCGCTTTTTTTAGTTCACCAGATTCTTCTTCAGCACACACTGAATCTATTTCAGCCAGAATATCGTCGGTTATTTCACGGTATTTGTTTATTCTGTCCACTGAAACATCGATGTCATCCGGCGAACATATATATAGTTCATTAACCTCATTTTCTGTCTCAAGAAGAACTTCTGTCATCTCGTCAAAAAGGCCGCAGATTACTTCGACACGTTCGTTATTATCCATTAGTACATTCTCCTTATTCAGTGTTTCCCTAATTTTTTAAAAATATATTCCAATTAACTTATTTTTGTGGTATAATAATATAATAGAAGGTTACGATTATTGGGGGTGTATGATCAGTGTTTCCTGTAAAATGCAAAGCAATACTCAAACTGATAAACGGTGAAATACTGGAATACGGTTTTGCTTCGTACTCAGCTGAAGACCAGCACTTAGACTTTACAGCTCAGTTTGTGCCTATTCTTCAGATCAATTCAAAAGTCACCGTAGTTTGTACTGAAAACGGAGTTACCACACACGTTTTCACTGGTGAAGTTTATCTTTCCTCACCTAAACTTCTCCGTGTCATCTCACTTAAATGCGCATTCATTCTCGGCGCTGAAAGAGTACTTGCCGCTCACGTACCGTTTGAAGCTCAGGTTTATGTACCAGCCTTCAGACACAGCCTTTTCGCCAACAGACTTACCTACAGATGGGAAGAATGCTGTATAAAGGCGATATCCATGAACGGAGCCGCAATAGAGTGTCCGGAGATCGTCAGTGAATTCGCTGACAAGATCACAATAAAAATTTCCGATCCTATATTTTCTAAGCCTACTGAACTTCATCTCCACACAGGAGAAAAAGGGCTCATGTTTGGAAATCATACCAAATACAAATATAAAATCGGAAAAATCAATAAACGATGTGAAAATGAACTAAGAGCATTCATACGCAATGCAAATATGGCTCTGCTCGGCAACATAGAAATGGTCGACGAGCAGACACTATACAGTAACTGATCAGAGCAGGAGTTTCGGACTTTCCCGTAACTCCTGCTTTGTTATTTAAATTACTTCTTGATCTGACCAAGCATATTCTTGAATGCGTCAGGCGCAACAGCGTCTGATGCTTTTTTATTGCTCTCCATGGTCTGACGCAGTTCGCTTCTTAACACCTTAACGTCCTTTGGTGCTTCGATACCGAGTCTTACCTTGTCACCGCTGACTTCAACGATTTTGATCTCTATATCTTCATTTAAGTAAACTGTTTCCCCCACTTTTCTTGACAGTATAAGCATTGTTAGTCCTCCTTAACATTTTCAAAAAGCTTATAGCGGATAGTGTAGTCCTCCTCAGCGATGAACTGAGCAGCCCTTCTCTCATCAAGATTTACAACAATAGGGCTCTTGAGGTTTACAGTAGATTCACCGAAGTTATCAGCTACTACCATTACGAGCCACATTTCATATGTTCCCTTGCCGATTACCTTTGCAATATCTTCTTCAAATGTCGGTGCATAATCCTGATTCAGTGTTTTAGGATTTGCAAGTACAAAGCAGAGATCTGTATCATCAAGGCACTGGAGCCAGATAAATTCGCCGTTAAGTGATTCATCGATCATGAATACATATCTTTTGTTTTCCTCAAATCCTAAGATAGGCTGATCAAATGTAATGATGTCATTTTCAGAAATCTCGATCTCGCCAAAAGTTCTAGTGTTTACTTTCATAATTACCTCCGCATTCGTAGTTTTTCTGCGGCATTGCCGCGGTCAACTGTATTCAGTAGTTTATGTCCTGTACTTTAGCACTTTGTCAGTGCATGTACGGGTTAAAAAACAGGGAATGTGTCGTATGGCACATTCCCTGTTATGTTCCTATTCTTCCGGTTCTTCATAATCAGGTGCGGAACTCTTTGGCACGTAATTGAAACCGCCAAGATATTCAAATTCCACATGTGCATATTCTTCAACTATCTTTCGTGGCTGAGGCTTCGGTGCATGAATCTTGACTGCCTTAGGAGCTTCTTTCGGCTCCGGCTCCCACGATTTGTCCGGTACTACAGAATCCATGCTGTCTATCGCTGAATCTATAGTAGCTGCCGACTGTAAGTTCTGACGCAGATATTCCGCGCAGGTCGGTTTCGGTTCCGGCTTGACGTTTTTCTTTCCGTAGCAGTAATTTACACTGTACTCGCTGCCTTCAGTTTCAGAAGCACTTTCGTGTTTCATACTGTCAGGCTGGCGATTCAGGAATTTCTGCTGAACGCCGCCGGTTGCTTTATTGCCGACCACATTACCGTCGTACATTTCCGGATTGTTTTTTGAAGAATGTGTATTTTTAACCGGAATTCTTACATTCGCTGAATTAACTTCAGCATTTTCAGGAGAAAAGTCTGGATTGTTCTCAGCCGAAACATTCTCCTGTTCTCTGAATTTAATCGGAACTGTTGTTATTTTCAGAAGCTGCATTCAAATCCCTCCCTGAATAATGAATAATCAAACTTTCCATGTTAATATACAAACTTCTATTCACTTGTTCTTATTTTGACATACTACTCTGTAAAGATTTTACTGAAAGTCTTTACAGGTTTTTCATTTAATTTTATTATGATTAACTGAAATATTATCAGTTTACATAATCCATAAGTGACTTCGGAACGATATTCTTTCCGAACTGAAGTACCAGATTCCATGCGTTCTGGTAACTCATAAAATTAGTGATCTCAGTTGCATCGTCGACAGTTTCAATGTCCTTCTGCATCTTCTTTAACGAAGTATTCTCTGCTTCAAGTCTATCAAGATTGGTTTCCAAAAACTGAGTACGAACACCAATTTCTGATTCAGCTGCAATAATATTATCGGTCTGCTTTTTGAAATTAACCATAACGGCACTTATCTTATCAATGACTCCATTAATGTCAGCACCTTTATCAAGACTATCGATTGCCTTCTGCATTTCATTCATCATATCGTAAATATTATTACATACTGTTTCTGAATCACTACTTCCGGAACCGGATCCCTGATATCCGGCAGATGCCTGAAGATTTTTAATATCATCATATGGAACATCCGTTGTGCCATAGCCCATTGCAGCAATGCCGTCTACAGATGTTTTGAAAGCGGTCTTAGAGGCAACTTTACCATTACCTGATACAGATACATCAAGACCGATATCCATATAACTGTCACCTGAGTAATTTACAGTACTTCCCTCATAATAATAGTTTTCTACACTTTTATTAATTTGATCAGTTGTCGGGATATTAATTGTATTTGTTTGCGGATTAGTTGAAGCATGAACATAATCTCCACCATATCTGATTACTTCACCATTAGGTAAATGACCAATAAAATCTTTTCCACTATGATTATCAGTGGTTATCCAATAATGGCCTTGTTGTAAATCTGCTAAAGTTCCAGAAGACCTAAAGCTTCTTTCCATTTGAGAATCATCTCTATTCAAATACTCTTTTAACCCATCATAGCCTACTAATTTAGCAGGTTTACCATGAATACACTCATAGTATTCATTATCACAATTATCAAAAATATTTAAACTTTCATTTATCTCAAAAGGCTTTACAGATTCAATCATTTGAGATTTGTCCATTATCTTTGA
>JBGUVZ010000499.1:0-3022 GCA_045220685.1 Oscillospiraceae bacterium
AACATATGCGCAGACAGATGGTCGTCTGGGTCGGTGTTATCTGCAATGTTCTGCTTACAGTTATTGTACATAAACTCGGTATACCGCTTTATCTTGACACTACAGGAACAATGCTGGTCACTGTTCTGTGCGGTCCTTTTGCCGGCATACTAACTGCTGTTATCAGTAATCTGATCTGCAGCATATTCAAAAGCTACGCACTTTACTATTCAGTGATCAACGTTCTGGTAGCTCTGTTCACAGCCCGCATGATACGCCATGAAACAAAGCATAAAGTAAAAACTATCATTCTTTTCCTGTCGCTCATTTCGGTTATCAGCGGCGTGACCGGCACCCTGTTTCAGTGGTTTCTCGAGGACACATCACAATTTCCGGTCTTTAACAAATCTGCAGAATATATCGTCTCGAAAACCGGTATGCCTTTACTGGCCGGCACCATGATCGTATGCGTTCTGCAGAATCTTGTCGACAAGACTCTTTCGGCATGTATCGCACGTTTCATCATCAGCTTCATGTCCAAGGATCAGCTTAAGGCTATAAAAGACAGCGAATGGAAACAAACGCCTCTTTCCAGAAAAGCCTTAAAAAATATAAACGAAAAAGCCGGCATTTATTCACTCAGAAACAAAACGGTAATTACACTGCTGCTCGCATCCGTACTTCCTGTAACCGTTATGACAGGAATCGGATTAAAGCTCTACTTTGACAACGCAAGGGAAACATACACCAAAGATGCGCAGAGTGCCGCTCAGTTCGTTGCTTCATACTTAGACCCGGACCGTGTAATGATGTACTATCAGGAAAAGGAAAATTCATCCGGTTATCCGATGGCAGTAAAACTGATTGAAGGAATAAAGGACAATTCGCACAGCATAAAGCATCTGTATCTGATAGAAGTGGACGGAGCAGAATTCACTTACATACTCGATCCTGACGCTGAAAATGAAGACGGACACAAGTCCGGAACCAGAGGACATTTCAGCGAATCCTTCGAACCTTATCTTTCTTTACTGCAGTCAGGAGAAACCCCGGAGCCGATATTAACAGACGACGAGGACGGAAAAGGCATAACAGTCTGTGCTCCGGTAACAAACGACGGTGAAAAAACAAACTTCTACGTGTTTGCTGATGTAGCAATGGAATCAATGACCGAATACGCCATAAACTTTGTAGTACGCACACTCATGATCCTTTCAGGATTTTTCATACTTGCTCTCAGCTTCGGTTTTACATTCTCAGGATATCATCTCGTTTATCCGATACGCAGTATCACAAGATGTGCGGACAGATTTATAAAAAGCTCAGGCGAGCAGGATGAGATCGACGAAAACGTCCGCAAGATACGCTCACTTGACATACATACCGGTGACGAACTTGAGGAACTCTACCGCGCTATATGCAAGATGGAATCGAACACTGCCGAACAGCTGCGTGCTATACGCCGTTACGGTGAATCATTCACGAAAATGCAGAACGGCCTTATAGTCACCATGGCGGACATGGTCGAAAACCGCGACTCTGACACTGGCGCCCATGTACAGAAGACGGCGGCATATGTAAAGATCATTCTTGAAGGACTTAAGAGAAAAGGCTACTACAGTGAAAAGATAACTCCGAAATATATAAAGGACGTTGTAATGTCTGCGCCTCTGCACGATGTAGGCAAGATCAACATCACCGATACCATACTCAACAAGCCGGGCAGGCTCACAGATGAGGAATTCAGCATAATGAAGACTCACACATCTTCCGGCAGAGTCATTATGGATCACGCCATAAGCACTGTTGAAGGCGAAAGCTATCTTAAGGAAGCCCGCAACATGGCGGCTTACCATCACGAAAGATGGGACGGCAAAGGATATCCGGAAGGACTACACGGCGAAGCGATACCGCTTTCAGCCCGTATAATGTCCGTTGCCGATGTATTCGACGCACTCACTTCAAAGCGCGTTTACAAACCGGCTTATTCACTTGACAAAGCTCTTGAAATAATAAAAGAGGGCTCAGGCACACAGTTCGACGCAAAATGCGTTGAAGCATTCATGGATTCACTGCCTGAAGTAAAGAAAATTCTGAAAAAATACAACGGCATGGAAACAGAGGTGGACGGCATATGACAGAACTTTTTTCCGAAGTGCAGCTTCATCTCATGGAGGTGCTGAGCGGAGCCTGCGGCACTATTGCGATATTCGTCCTTATTGCCAGAAACATTCCGCTGAAACGGCGCATAGCTCTCATGCTTCTGGAAACCAGCTGCATGCTGCTCCTGTTTTTCGACCGCCTCGCCTATTCATATTCCGGAAACACCGATCATACCGGATTCATAATGGTACGCTTCACCAACTTCATGGTGTACGAACTGACGCTGCTGGTGGTGCTGGCGCTGAATCTTTACCTCACCGATCTTATGAAGAACGAAGTGAGGATACGAGAACTGCCTAAAGGGCTTAGTGCCGTCAACATCATCATATGCACCGGAATGATAATGGTTGTGGTGTCACAGTTCAACGGACTTTACTACTATTTCGATGAGCAGAACTGCTACCACAGAGGAGCGGGATTTCTGATAAGCTATATTTTCCCGGTACTCGCACCGGCTGTACAGCTTTACGAGATTATCAGGCACCGTAAAAAATTCAGCAGACGCATACTTACCTCACTGATACTCTTCATCATCATTCCAGTGACGGCTGCGTTTGTACAGATATTTACATACGGTTTTTCCGTTATCAATATTTCCATTGTAGGCGTGGCAATTTTCGTCTACGTATCTGCACTTTACGACATTGACAAAAAGATAGAGCGAGCCAACAATCTGGAAATACAGTTCCTGCAGGAAGAACGCAAAAGCATGCAGCGTCTGTTCGGGCAGACGGCATCCGCCTTTGTAAATGCCATCGACGAACGCAACAGATACGCAAAGGGCCATTCTGCCCGCGTTGCTGAATATGCCGGAATGATTGCACGTGCAAGCGGAAAAAGCGAGAAGGAATGTGACGAGATCTATTTTGCCGGACTTCTG
>JBGUVZ010000500.1:0-2310 GCA_045220685.1 Oscillospiraceae bacterium
GAGCAGCTAATGATTCTGTCGATTACAGTAAGATCATAATACAGATCTGTTACTTTAAAAAAATGCTTTTTCTTCAGATCACTGTAAAACTGCGCAGATGTATAATTATTTTTAACAGTTGTTTCACCATTTGCATTATGTTCAGGTTTTTTTATCATATCCGTCTCCTCTTTAATCATTGAGTTCTACGCTCTGTGGGTTGATCAGATATTCATTCTGGTTGATTCCGTTTTCATCTGAAACAGTATATTCGATCACATTAGGTTTTACCGCTCTGATATATACGGAATACTTACTGCCGTATTCATCAGGTAGAACACACTTTTTCTTTTTGATATTATCTATTGATGATGAATTACCATCAACTATCGGCAGACTGGAGTAATAGATATAAAAATCTGTCGTAACCGCATTCTTAAGTCTGATCCATTTGTTGTATTCTGTTCCCTTAGGAAGTACAGTTCTGAAAAGTTTCTTTCGGTTTACACCGACGTAAAACGCAAACGGTATCTCATCATTTGCTCTCACTTCAGATTTAACAAGTATTCCGGATCCTTTTCTTCCTTCAAGTAATCCATAGGCTACTCCGGTTTTTCCTGTTGGTCTTGTTATACTGTTTTCATCTACCTCAACACCGTTCTTTTTCTGCTGTTCATCTGCTTCAGGTGTTCCAAGAGGAGCATATACTTTAAACAGATCATTCTCTACAAGCTTGTACTTATCACATATTACTCCAGTATATTCTTCCATATACCTGTCAAACAGTTCTTTTACTAACGGTGATTTGCTGGAATTTCCGGCAAGAAAAATATATACGGATTTTATATTTTGAAGATCCTGATTTTCGTAATTACTGAGAAGCGCATGGAAAAAATTCATTACGCCCTTTTCAATACGATTTCTCAGAACAGTAATAAGTTCATCTTCATTTACATCAAGCGACACCGAGGAATGCATGTTTCCGTTTTTGTCAAACAAATCAACTTCAATCTGATCAATCCATAAAAAATCTGAGGAAGAACCTATCACGTCTCCTTGCACTTCCAGACCTTCTACAAACGGACGAAGTTTCTCCATAAGTGATTTTGTATTTCTTCTTGCCTCCTGAGAAGAAGCAATAAGAGATTCATGGCCGTCAAACACGTCACATTCTGGAGGTTTGCAGAATGTAAATCCCACTGATTTATTATCACCTGATGATTGCGAAAGAAGTTTATCAGCATTATTTCTGAAAATATGATAAGAAAGAAGTTCAAGCAGATTCTCTCCGCCTAGATACTTGTCTCCGCCTGCACCGAAATGTTCGATAACATAATCATAATCTTCCTCTTCCGGATTATCCTCATCAGCAAGGCGCCAGATTCCGAAATCGAAATCCGTTGTTCCCCCGCCAAAATCGAAAATACTGTAAAAAACATTCTCGTCTTCATCAGGCTCGATGTTAAACTGCTGAAGAGCACACATAGCATAACAGGCAGGTTCACTTGCCCCTTGCTGAACTCTGAACTTCGACATTACATCTTCGTTCTTCAGGATCTCTTCCGGCAGAGATTTCTTAATTCCTTTTTCAAAGCTTCTTATTATTTTATCCCGTACCTTTTTTTCATAATTCACAGGGAACGACATGATATAGTCGATATAGATTCCGTTACGCATATTATTAATATATAGTCCGAGATAATATGCATACAACTCTATCGGATCAAAGTCATCTTCGCCAAGTTCAGCATAAGTCGAAAGAATTCTTTCATTTCCATTATGATCTTTTATTTTTATCTGATAGTCTGATGCTGTATCTCCGCACCACTGTTTCAAATCATAAAAATAAGAATAGAAAAGGTCACTGGCATCACTTTTATTGAAATTGTTCTGTGCAGTATGCGATACAGTGAGATCATCCCAGAGTGTTTGAGGTCTGCCTTCGGAGGCATTATATCGTTCCATAAACCGATCAAGGTTTATAAATTCCATAACTGTAGGATTTTCATACTGTTCCGGTTCAGCTTTTTGCGATACGTTTCCTACACCTATACGATGCAGATAAATTTTATCAGTTTCATCCTGATATGAAACAACCGTAGATTTTGTTCCGAAGTCAATGCCAACAATACCGTCCCAGTGAATATCTGCTGCAGGATTACGAGCTACAAGTGACGGTTTTATCGAAATAACTGACATTTCAGTTTTTCCTTTAGGATCCAGTTCATCTGAATTCTGAATTTCCGAGGCTTCCGGATCATTTTCGTTCCACAAATCCCAGTGCCCCCTGTTTATATCAGTAAGGCATTTAACATCATACGGTTCTATATC
>JBGUVZ010000501.1:0-4242 GCA_045220685.1 Oscillospiraceae bacterium
GGTATCTCAGTTACCTCGATACAGTTTGCAGCCTTGTCGTAGTTGTACTTTGCACGTACCTTCATGGAACCCTTGCCTGTTGCACAGATCTTCGCAAGCTCGCCCTCATCGTAGATGTAGTAGCCGCCGCCCGGAAAGTCAGGTCCCTTAAGGGTTGTCAGCACATTGTGCGAAGGATTCTTGATAAGTGAGATACATGTCTCGCACACTTCCTCAAGATTGAAAGGGCAAACGCTGCTTGCCATGGAAACGGCAATACCCACGTTTGAGTTTACGAGAACTGACGGGAATGTAGCCGGAAAAAGTGTCGGCTCCATCATCGTGTTGTCGTAGTTCGGTACGAAATCAACTGTATCCTTGTCGATATCTCTGAACATCTCGGCACAGATAGGGTCAAGCTTTACTTCAGTGTATCGTGAAGCGGCGTATGCCATATCTCTTGAATAGGACTTACCGAAGTTACCCTTTGAATCTATGTACGGATGAAGCAGAGTCTCGTTGCCTCGTGAAAGACGTACAAGTGTTTCGTAGATAGCCGCATCACCGTGAGGGTTAAGACGCATGGTCTGACCAACAACGTTTGCGGACTTTGTTTTCTGTCCGGTCAGAAGGCCCATCTTGTACATGGTGTAGAGGAGCTTTCTGTGTGAAGGCTTGAAGCCGTCTATTTCCGGAAGAGCACGTGATATGATAACGCTCATTGCGTACGGCATGTAGTTCTTTTCAAGAGTCTCAGTGATCTTTTCCTGAACCACAACACCGGCACCTTCAATGTAGGCGTTCGGTATCTTTTTTATTTTGGTTTCAGTTACATGTTTCTTTGCCATTTAATAACCCCTCAGTTATGAAATATCAGCCATTTCAAGATAATCTCCGCCGAACTCGGAAATGTAATTCTTACGGCCCTGAAGATTATCGCCAAGAAGAAGATCGAACATGTTCGCTGTTGCTTCCATTTCGTCCCTTGTAACCTTGATAAGTCTTCTTGTGTCAGGGTTCATGGTTGTCAGAGCCATCATTTCAGGTTCGTTCTCACCAAGACCTTTTGAACGCTGAAGAGTATATTTCTTGTCGCCGAGCTTTTCAAGTATTCTTGTCTTTTCCTTTTCGGTGTAGGCAAAGTATGTCTTGTCCTTTGTCGTGATCTCGAAAAGCGGTGATTCAGCTATATAGACAAATCCTTCGTCGATAAGCGTAGGAGTTAGTCTGTAGAGCATTGTGAGAATAAGAGTTCTTATCTGATATCCGTCAACGTCGGCATCGGTACAGATAACTACTTTGTTCCATCTGAGATTTTCAAGGCTGAATGATGAAAGATCCTTGTTTGCCTTGGTGTTTACCTCAACACCGCAGCCGAGAACCTTAATTATATCAGTAATGATCTCGTTCTTGAAGATCTTGCTGTAGTCAGCCTTGAGGCAGTTGAGTATCTTGCCTCGTACCGGGATGATAGCCTGGAACTCAGCCTCTCTGGCGAGCTTTACAGCACCAAGAGCCGAGTCACCCTCCACTATGTAGAGCTCACGTCTCGAAACGTCCTTGGTACGGCAGTCAACAAACTTCTGCACCATGTTTGAAAGGTCAATGGTACCTGCAAGCTTTTTCTTTATATTAAGACGGGTCTTTTCAGCATTTTCACGGCTGCGCTTGTTTATCATGATCTGCTCGCAGATCTTAAGCGCCTCGTCCGGATTTTCAAGGAAATATACCTCGATCTGATGCTTTAAAAATTCCGTCATGGCTTCGTAAATAAACTTGTTGTTTATAGCCTTCTTGGTCTGGTTCTCGTAGGATGTCTGTGTCGAGAATGATGATGAAACAAGAACAAGACAGTCTTCAATATCAACGAATGTGATCTTGCCTTCGTTCTTGAGATATTTGTTGTTCTGTTTCAGATAGGTGTCTATCTGTGAAACAAATGCCTGCTTTACTGCCTTTTCCGGTGAACCGCCGTATTCAAGCCAGCTTGAATTATGGTAGTACTCCAGTTTCTTTATCTTGTTTGAAAAAGCACAGGCAACTGAAAGACGAACCTTATAATCCGGCTTGTCAGCTCTGTCGCGGCCTTCACGTTCGCACTGCCAGTACTGAATGCTGGTAAGTGCATCTTCTCCGACAGTTTCCTTAAGATAGTCAGTTATACCGTTTTCATATATAAAGTTTTCTTCCTCAAAAGTACCGTCTTCATTCTCAGTACGGAAAATGAAGAGAAGATTAGGGTTTACTACCGCCTGTCTTTTGAGTATATCTCTGAAGAATTCATCCGAAACATCTATCTCGGTAAATACTTCAAGGTCAGGGCGCCATCTGGTCTTTGTACCGGTGTTCTTTCCCTTGTAGGCTTCCTTCTGAAGTCCGCCTACATTTTCGCCCTTTTCAAAATGAAGTGAATATTTGTATCCGTCACGGAGTACCTCAACATCCATGAACTCAGATGAGAACTGAGTTGCACAGAGACCGAGACCGTTAAGTCCGAGTGAATATTCATAAGTATCGCTTTCTGTACCGTACTTGCCTCCGGCGTAGAGTTCGCAGTAAACAAGTTCCCAGTTGAAGCGATCTTCCGTTTTGTTATAGTCAACAGGGCATCCGCGTCCGAAGTCCTCGACTTCAAATACGTTGTCCCTGAACTTTGTTATGATGATCCTGTCACCGTAACCGGCACGGGCTTCATCTATTGAGTTGGATATGACTTCGAAAACCGAGTGTTCACATCCGTCTATACCATCCGAGCCGAAGATTACCGCAGGTCTTTTTCTTACCTTGTCGGCACCCTTGAGCATCGTGATACTGTCATTACCGTATCCAGCAGTTTTCTTTGACATCTTTATCCTTCTTTAAATATCAGTTTATTTTTTTCTGAGCATTACTGCAGCCCAGTCGCTTTCCTCGCAGGCCTTTATTATTTCAAATCCTGCACCGGTAACTGCATCAGTTACCTCTTCCTTGCGTTCATCAATAATGCCTGAGATTATGAGTATTCCGTCAGGCTTTAAGAATTTATAGAAATGATCCTTCATGCCGATGAGGATGTCTGCAACAATGTTTGCTGTGATTATGTCGTAGCCATCACCTATGCGGGCTGTAAGTTCATCGTCTTTTATAATGTTACCGCAGTAAGCTGTGTACTTTGCGGTGTCGATATTGTTTTTCTCAGCGTTCTCCACTGCTATCTTGACAGCGTTCTCCTCAACGTCAACTGCCACGGCACTTTCTGCACCTAAAAGCATTGCTGCAATGGAAAGGATACCGCTTCCGCAGCCAAGGTCGAGTACCTTTTTGCCTGTAACGTCAAGTCCGTCAAGAAATTCAAGACAGAGTTTTGTAGTGTAGTGCTGACCGCTTCCGAAGCTTGAAGCAGGATCTATCTCAAGGACAGTACGGTCTGTTTCACCGATATTCTCCCATGAAGGCTTAACCATGAGTCTTTTGCCTATCTCCATAGGCTTGAAGTACTGCTTCCAGTTGTTAGCCCAGTCCTCTTCCTTTACGTTCTTCATTTCTGTTTCCAGTCTTCCGTAAAGTCCTTCGCTGTCGTTTGCCTTCATTGTTGCAAGCATCGACTTTATTGAAAGAAGCATTTCAGCACCCTGATTGTTTTCAGGAAGATATACTGTTACCGTAGTTTCACACTCAGCAAGCTGCATAAGATCATCTTCAAGATAATCCCAGTTGCCTTCCTTGTTCTGAAGAAATTCCTTGAAGTCATTTGCATCTTTTATAGCAAATCCTCTTATACCGATATCCATAAGTCCGGATGTCACAAGGTCTATTCCTTCGGTGGTTGTAAAAATATCAAGTTCTGTCCAGTTCATGATAGAATCCTCCTGTAAAACATTCAATTCTTAATATACCACAAAAAAGGAAAATTGTAAAGTAGAATTATTGTGAATGTATCGTTCTATTTTTATATTCACTGAAAATAGGCATAAAAATGCCCTGACAGACCGGGATGTGAAGTCCGTCAGGGTGTGGATTTTTGATTAACTTTTATTATTTTGCAAAACGCGCAGTAAGATCATTTACGACCTTTACTTTCTCGAAACAAACAAGCTTCGTACTGCAACAAGGTCACTTAGTGTTACTGAACCGTCGGAATTTACATCTGCTTCCTCGTAAAGAATGTTTATATTCTTGCCTTCGAAATGATCGCGGAGCATTATGTAGTCGAGAACATTTATAAAGCCGTTTCCGTCAACGTCTCCTCTGAGGATGCCGAATTCATCAGGCTGTGGCTTTATT
>JBGUVZ010000502.1:0-2591 GCA_045220685.1 Oscillospiraceae bacterium
CTATTAAAAAAGATCAACGAAGAATATCACGAAAGCAACAACGTAAGTGAACTCCTTGATGAGACCAACAAAGTCATCAGTGAGATGAAAGGTCAGAAAATGCCTGAGAGCCGTGAGGAATTTGAAAACCGTGCTTCACTCTACAACCTCATGATACGCACCCGTGAATTCCTTACCATCAAAAAAATGTTTATGGAAAATAACAAGTAAAAAAACAGTGAACGTCAGAAAATACGACGTTCACTGTTTTTCT
This sequence comes from Oscillospiraceae bacterium, assembly GCA_045220685.1. Classification (GTDB taxonomy): domain Bacteria; phylum Bacillota; class Clostridia; order Oscillospirales; family Ruminococcaceae; genus HUN007. Next base: position 254 of record JBGUVZ010000502.1, read on the forward strand.
TTTATCATTGGAAACCGATAACATACAAATCACGTTCAGAACCGAATCTGACCAGAAATGTTATCAGTTTATATACTTACTCAGATGCTTGGTTATAGAGCTGCGGCGCTTAGCGTAGAAATCCTTGAGAATACCAACATTCTGGGCATAAAAGTATTTCGGATCATCCATGCCGTTGATATTTCCCCAGAACCTTGATATCGTCTCGGAAGAAAAATCGCAGTATTCTTTTTCAAGTCTGTCAATCTCTGTAGCCACGCGTTCATCAGAGAAGTCGTTATCTATAACATCCATAAACGTCTTGGAAAACTCTTTCTTAAAACTTTCGTTCTTAAGAACCGCATTAAAAAGAACTCCAAGGAAACCATGGCTGTTTGTTAGACGAGAGAAAGAATCTTTTTGTGGTGTGGTATTCTCGTAAATTGCAGAACTGTACTCAGTATCGAACATGATAAAGCGCCATTTGCCGTCAGCATACGGATTGCTTTCATCTATCTTCTCAGCCTTCCACATTGCTGAGTTGCTGCTGCCCCAGTTGGCATTGTCAATGTAGATCTCAGCACTAATATACTCCATGTAACCCTTCATATCAACGCGTTCGCAAAGCTTTTCATATTCACTCTGATCTGAAAAATCAGTCTCGCTGATCCACTGTTTAAGTTCTTCCCATTCCTTGAATGTTTCCTCAGAACCTGAATCAAACGAATCTTTTTTAATAATGCATATTTCTTTTTTCGGAACACCGTAGTGAGCACTCACAAAAGTCCTGTCGAGCTTTTCGGTTATTTCATAGTGACCCCAGAACTCACCGTCGAGATACACTATACACGGCTCCATTCCCTGAGTGAGAAAATCACGGTGACTTACAAGCGACTGGACAAGTTTATCACGAAAACGTGTATACATTGCGTCGTTGCCGCCGTTACGGAGGATGAATGTATCAAACTTAGTTATCGCGCTGCCGTCAGACTGGCTTTTCACATTTCCGGAAAACAGATCATACTCCAGTTTCGATGAGCCATAATCCTTTCTGAAATAGACATTAAAGCTTTTCTGAGGATAGGATCTGGTTGCACCGCCGTGTATCCTTATTCCAACGTCATCAGTGATCACAGGCTTTCCGTCTTCAAAGATCTGTATGGCAGCTGGCTTTTCCCACTCCCTGCCCTTCTGTGTATAGTTAGCAGGAATATCCCATTCCTCCGTCATATAATCGTACTCATCACTGTTTTTCCAGTCGTCATAGGTCTTGCCCATGACGTAAATACCTTTTTCATAATCATAAAGGTCGTTTTCTGAAGTTACAAGTGAAATAATTTTAAGCCCCTTATATTTTTCTGAACTCAGAGCATCGCCCACAAAATAAGTATTAGTCACCACTTTGCTCTGTGTTCCGTTTTTATCGACCACAATAGATCTTACTACTGTGGCTTTTTCCTTCTGAACTTCCGGCATACTGTTAGTGTAAGCACCGCTTATGTCTTCCGGAACTATATCTGTGTGACTGCTTAATACGGCAGCCTCATCGGAACGGTCCGTAATCAGAATACGGTCTGTATATTCACTGCTTCCGGTATCAGGAACACTTCCGTCAAGTGTGTAATATACCGTACTGCCTTCAGGAACAGATATTTCAAGATAAAACGGTGAATCATAGAACCCGCTTTTCACTGAAAAATTCATACCTTCTGCTTCATACGGATCTCTGATATCTGCAGTTTCGATCTGAACTTCTTCAGTCTGATCTGTACTGGAAACAGAACTGTTTTCCACGATCCCCTCTTTACATGAGGAAAACATAAAAACTGAACCAGATAAAAGAACTGTAAGGGCGATTCTTATTGCGAGTTGTCTGTGATTTTTATTCATATTCCTTTTTCCTTTGGCAAAATCATTAGTGCAAAAGTCTTTTATTTGATTATATCACTTTATGAGTCTAAAATCAAATTATAAATAAATTACAATCTATTTTTTATCGATATCACACAAATGACAGAATAGCATTGATATGATTTCAACAAACAGTTTCGAACCTGTTTAATTCTTCGCTTTCTATCACGCTGCCTGTATCCCAGCCAAGTCGGTATGCCTCCACATCAGGAACACGAACCTTTGAGATATTTCCGTCCTCATCTTTCAGAGTAAGTGTCACCATTGGTTCCTCGCCTGGCATAAACCCTTCACAGCCATTATCAGGTTCTTCAAGGTCAATTATTATATATTTCATTTAACATCCTCCAGTTATATTTATAACAAAAAATCCGTACACCAAACGATGTACGGATCTTACTTTGGCTCCCCCGACTGGACTTGAACCAGTGACACCCTGATTAACAGT
>JBGUVZ010000503.1:0-4734 GCA_045220685.1 Oscillospiraceae bacterium
AAGTGGGGAAATATCGGGAAAAATCTGCCTTCCGGTGAAGAAGTTCCATATATAGATGAGCTTCACAAAAAGGCAATTAACTGTAAAACAGAAGAGGAAGCAGCCGATTATCTTCACGAATGGCTCGAAAGCAGAGTTAAGTTCCTTAACGATTACTGGCACAAGTAAATTCTGAATCGGTTTATTCGGATTATTTCAGACTATAATAACAGCCCATCTGATTACGTGACAGATGGGCTGTTCGTATGTTTAGACATAATAAAAAAACTGGTCTTCTGAAAAACTTCGGAAGACCAGTTAAATTTTTTTGATCTGCTATTATTGGTTATCAGCCCTTTGCAGGAAGGTAAGGAATAATAGAACCTGCAAACTGAGCGATAGGCATTGTCTGGAGCCAGATACGGCCAGGACCTGTGAGCCTTGTATTGAATAAGCCTTCGCCACCAAAGAGAGCGTTGCCTATACCCTTTACCTGGTCAATGTCGATTTTTACTGTTGCATCCATAGCTGCGAGATATCCTGTGTCTACGAGCATTGTCTGACCTGCTTCGAGTGTGTATTCAACTACGCTGCCGTCGATTTCGAGGAAAACCTTGCCGTTGCCTGTGAACTTCTGAAGAATGAAGCCTTCACCGCCGAAAAGTCCTGCACCGAGCTTCTTCTGGAAGAATGTTTCGAAAGCAACACCTGTTTCAGATGCAAGATAAGAACCCTTCTGACCAACGATAGTATTGGATGCAGAGATGTCAAATTCGAGAATGTTACCCGGACAGCTTGCGCCGAAAGTGATCATTCCATTTGTCTTTTCAGCTGTATAAGTGTTGTGGAAAATGGATTCGCCTGAAAGAGCACGTGTAAACATCTTGCCGATGCCGCCTTCAGTGCTTGTCTGCATTTTCATGTTTTCTGTCATCCAAACCATTGCGCCTTTCTGACAGTTCATTGATTCACCGGCTGCTAATTCGCATGATACTACCGGGAATGGTGCGCCTGTAATAGTGTAATTCATAAAGTTACCTCCTGTTGTGAAAAAAATTATAATTAGAGTATAGTACAAATCAAACTATTTGTCAATAGATTTTCATGATAAATTTATGCGCAATAACTATAAAGAAACGAAAAACGTTGTAATAATGCATTGACTTAAAGGGGACAATCTGTTATAATTTAAAGAATCGGAAGCTGATCTTTTTGCATATCAGCTTCATTTTATGTTCTGATTTATGAAGATGCCGGTTTGAACGGATCTTCAGAGGGGATAAGGATAATGACTGATTTTCTTGTTAAAAGATTTGTAAAAGACTATGAAAAAACTGATGATATAAAAGTCCGTGAGAGATATGGTATGCTCAGCAGTATTACAGGTATTGTCTGCAACATACTGCTGTTTGTTATAAAATACCTTGTTGGATTCTTCACTTCATCCATCGCGATCATTTCAGATGCGTTCAATAACCTGTCAGACAGCGCAAGCTGTATTATCACGATGATCGGCTATAAGGCAGCTGCCAAACCGTCTGACAAGGATCATCCTTTCGGACACGGAAGGGTGGAGTATCTCACATCGCTTGTGATTTCGTTTATCATTCTTCTTGTCGGATTTGAACTGTTACGAAATTCTTTTATAAAGCTTTTCAATCCCGAGGAACTTAAGTTTTCTGTAGGTGCTGTGATCTCACTTGTAGCTTCAATCGGTATAAAACTCTGGATGTCAGTATTCAATAAGAAGCTGGGGAAAAAGATAAATTCATCTGTTATGCTTGCCACATCTGAGGACAGCAGAAATGACGTTGTTTCAACACTTGCCGCCCTGGTCGGTATTGTTTCATCACTGTTTACCAAGCTCCCTGTGGATGCAGTAATGGGTGTTCTGGTTTCGCTGTTTATTATAAAAGGCGGTTACGGTATCGTTAAAGAGACCGTCGATCATCTTATCGGAAAACCGGCAGATCCAGCTCTGGTGAAAAAGATAAACGACATGCTCGTTGAAAAGGAAAAGATAATCGGTGTACATGATCTGATAGTACATGACTACGGTCCGGGAAACATGCTCGCAAGCTGTCATGCTGAGGTAAGCAGCAACGAGAATATAGTTATCATTCATGAACTGATCGATGCCTGTGAACGTGAGATATACAATGAACTTGGCATAATAATGACAATCCATACCGATCCGGTGGATGTGGACAATGAACAGGTCAATGAACTTCGCCATCGAATGAATGTTACTGTAAAAAGCATTGACGAGCGCATGAGTATTCATGATTTCCGTATTACATCGGGAGAGTACGATATCAATATGATCTTTGATGTTGTGGTTCCTTTTGATCTGGGACTTACCAATGACGAGATTAAGAACAAAATAGATTCCGTGTTTGAAGGGGACGACGTGAAATATCACACAGTCATTACCTTTGACAGAACTTATATAGAATCGTAAAACAAAAACCGCAGTATCTGATGCGACATCCGGCTGTCATGTTGTTCATGACTTCCGTAGGCATTATTACTGCGGTTTTATTTATCTTATTTTTGTTTAAGCAGACTGGTATTTATCAGTTTCCCGAAGTGATCTTTTTACGGTACTCTTCAGCAGCTTTCTCCTGCTTGTTGTTTCCGAAACGATAGTAAACTCTGTCCTTTATTGCATCAGGCAGGTACTGCTGCTTAACATAGTGATTAACATAATTGTGTGGGTATTTATATCCGGTGGCGTTTCCGAGCTTTTCGGCTCCGGCGTAATGACCGTCTTTAAGATATGCAGGAATGTCACCGTAATCACCGTGCCGTACATCGTTAAGCGCTTCATCTATTGCGCAGATAGCACTATTTGATTTAGGCGAGGTACACATAAGTATAACAGCTTCAGCAAGAGGAATGCGTGCTTCCGGCATACCGAGCTGCATCGCAGAATCGACACATGCCTTAACGATAGAAATTGCAGCAGGGTAGGCAAGACCTACATCTTCAGCAGCTATAACAAGCAGTCTTCGTGCTGCTGAAATAAGGTCGCCGGCTTCGAGCAGTCTTGCAAGATAATGAAGTGCAGCATTTTCATCAGAACCGCGGATGGATTTCTGAAGAGCAGAAAGAATATTGTAGTGCTGTGATCCGTCGCGGTCATAATTCATATTGCTTCGCTGAGCTAACAGTTTTACGCTTTCGAGGGTGACAGTAATACCTTTTTCATCAGCATCTCCGGAAAGAACACTGAGTTCTGCGGTGTTCATTGATTTTCTTACGTCACCGCCGCAGGAATAGGCAATGTGTTCGATGACACCGTCTTCAACTGTAATTGTATATCCGTTTTCCTCTTCAATAACCCTGAATGCGCGTTCAACAGCTTTTGATATATCTTCAGCACTTACCGGCTTGAATTCAAAAACAGTCGAGCGGCTGATAACAGCGTTGAATACAGCGAAATACGGATTTTCCGTGGTTGAAGCGATCAGAGTAATCTGTCCGTTTTCAATATATTCAAGAAGACTCTGCTGCTGTTTCTTATTGAGATACTGGATCTCGTCGAGATAGAGCAGAACGCCGTTGCATCCGTCAAACGTATTTGTTTCAGCGATGACCTGTCTTATGTCATCAGTGCAGGCATTTGTTCCGTTGAGCTTGAAAAGAGACATTTTCGTGCTTTCGGCTATGATCCTGGCAACAGTGGTTTTTCCCGTTCCTGACGGACCATAAAATATCATGTTCGGTATCCTGCCACTGTCTATTATCCTTCGAAGAGGTTTGCCTTCCGAAAGAAGATGCTTCTGTCCGACAACATCTTCAAGTGTTTTTGGTCTGATTCTTTCTGCTAAAGGTGAAGCCATTTATCGTTCCTCTTTGTATAAAAATATAGTGAACGCAAAAGAGAATTTTGCGTTCACTATTTTATTTTTCAGTGATTTATGAATACTGATTATTCGTAGAGTGGGTACTTCTTGCAGATAGCATTTACGCCTTCTCTGATCTTGTCTGCGTTGTTTTCGAAGTCTGTAGCAGCAAGGTAGATGAATTCAGCGATCTGTCTCATGTCGTCTTCCTTAAGACCACGTGTTGTAACTGCAGGTGTACCGATTCTTACGCCGCTTGTAACGAATGGGCTCTGTGGGTCGTTAGGAACTGCGTTCTTGTTAACTGTGATGAATACTTCGTCAAGTCTGTGTTCAAGTTCCTTACCTGTGATGTTAAATGACTGGAGGTCAACGAGCATGAGGTGGTTGTCTGTACCGCCTGATACAAGGTTGAATCCCTTTTCCATAAGAGCATCAGCAAGTGCCTTGGCATTCTTAACAACCTGCTGTTCATATTCCTTGAAGCTGTCCTTGAGGGCTTCACCGAAACATACTGCCTTACCAGCGATAACGTGCATAAGCGGACCACCCTGAATACCAGGGAAGATAGACTTGTTGATCTTCTTTGCAAGTTCTTCGTTGTTTGTGAGGATAAGACCGCCTCTTGGTCCTCTGAGTGTCTTGTGTGTTGTTGTTGTAACGATATCTGCATATGGTACAGGTGACTGGTGACATCCTGCAGCAACAAGACCTGCGATGTGAGCCATGTCAACCATGAATAAAGCGCCTACTGACTTAGCAATGTTTGAAATTCTTTCGAAGTCGATTGCTCTTGGGTAAGCAGAAGCACCGGCAACGATGAGCTTTGGCTTGTTTTCCTTAGCGAGCTTTTCGATTTCTTCGTAATCGATTCTTCCGTCATCGCCGAGACCGTAAGGAATGAAGT
>JBGUVZ010000504.1:0-5039 GCA_045220685.1 Oscillospiraceae bacterium
TATACTAACTTCAGATTTATACCTTCTAAATACAGGCTGATTTTCGAAAACGGAAGATACGGACCTGAAGTAAAAATACCGCCTGAATCAAAGGATATTGAAGGATATATGCTTGTCAGGCCTGCTAACGATAAAACTAAGGGAAATCTGAATGATACGACACATGGCCTGATTGAAGGATATAGCGGCGAGATAAACGAGATTTTGCTGATCGGTTCATGTGGGGTAAGCGGAGAAAATGTACAGATCGAGATCAAGACGACTCACTTAAGCTTGCCGAGTTTCAGTGAAACATATGGGAATTATATTCTGATCGGAATATGTCTGTGGGAAGTATGCTCGCTGCTTTTTGCTCTGATCCCCGCTTCCGTCAAATATAACACCGATAAACGCAACTATGAGATCTATGAATACCGCATAAAGACTACTAATGCCATGGCGCATGATCTTAAAACACCGATTGCTTCCATCACTGCATACACGGAGCTGCTGGAAAACAATGTCGATGCCGAAAACCGTGAACTTTATCTTGCCAAGATAAGTGAAACGGCAGCCCAGATGAATAACAGTGTCAATAATATCCTGCAGTTTTCGCGTTCTGAGAATTTATCGGTCCCATTATCAAAGAGTGAAGTGAAGGTTGAGGAGATCATTCACGGCATAATAAGTGATAACGAACAAAAGATAAGCGACAAAGGCCTTAAGGTGGACTTTGATAAAAAGACAGCCCCAGTGCTCAATACGGATAAGGAACTCTTCCGTCAGGCACTCGGAAATCTGATCAACAATGCCGTGCTTTATGCTAAGGCGGATACTTCAGTCATTATCGAATGCAATGATGAGGGGATAAAGATCACTAATGTCATGGCAGAACCTATAGATGACATCAGTAAGCTCAAGGAGCCCTTTGTCAAGGGTAGCTCATCAAGGGAAAACGGCGGAACCGGACTTGGACTTGCCATAGCTGAAAATGATCTGGCAATGCTGAAGTACAAGTTAAATGTTAAAACAGAGAATGATCTGTTTGTATGTATGGTGGGCTTTAAGTAATAGCAATTAGGAAATTGTATTACTTCGCTTGTTTTATCAAAAACAAGCGATAAAGCTACGCTGTAAGATTAATATGGTCTGCCAAATACTCGACATGGAATAGTCCAAACACTCGGCTAAAAACCGTTCGAATACTCGAATTGTATTGAAAAAACGCACGTAAAATTGGACTGCGGTGAAAAATGTATACAGGTTTTATAATGCCATATGCATCTAGAAAGGGAAAAGGAGTATCCAAAGCATTGGGCTACACTTCAGGTGAACTTATGAGAAGAACGCTCATGACAAACATTCTGACCATCGTCACCGGCATCGTGATAGGCATAGTCATGCATGTACTGTTCACAAACCGCCTGATCCTCATAGGACTATCAACCTTCGGAATGCAATGAGATCGATCCGGAGAAATCGCTCCTTTTTACAAATAAGTTTATAATCTGTTCAAGGATAAAAAAGGAGGGGCCCGCATGGATAAGGCAATGACATACAGATTCAGTATCGCAGGACTTACGAGAGAACTTCCTCTTTGCAAAGTAACTGACGATACATATATTGCAGCTTTTATCTGCTTCGGAGACGCTGAGCTTACTGAAACCTGCGCAAGGGAGATGTTAAAGCTCGTTCCGCGTGAAGACTATGATTATATCCTTACGGCAGAGGCCAAGGGCATTCCGCTGGGTCATGAGATGGCAAGACAGGCCAGAATGAAAAAGCATTTCGTTGCCCGTAAGAGCATAAAGACCTATATGCCCGATCCCATATCCGTCGATGATGAATCAATAACAACGAAGGGCCTGCAAAAGCTCTATCTCGGAAGTGATGATGCAGCACTGATCAAGGGCAAGCGCATCCTTATCGTTGATGATGTTATCTCCACCGGAGGTTCACTGCGTGCAATGGAGGCACTTGTGCAGATCGCAGGCGGAATAGTGGCAGGAAAGGTTGCAGCCATTGCAGAAGGTGATGCCTGTAAAAGAGATGATGTTAAGTTCATTGATCATCTCCCTCTGTTTGATGCTGAAGGCAATCCCAAAAACATCTGACAAAAAGAATTATAAGTGATATTACGCTGTGGTTGTTTTATAATAAAAATCGAAAAATAGGGGGATCTAATATGAAACTTGAATCTCTAATGTCAGTTCTGGTTTCTGCTGCCATTACAATTGGTATGATGCCTGCCATTGTATTTGCACAGGAATCCGATAATGTTCCTGAAACTACGCAGGCCGTAGAGGCGACAGAGCCGAAAGCCAAAGAAACTGAAAAGCCAGTTGAAAAGGCACCCGAGAATAAGAAAAAGGAAGAGCCGTCTAAACCCGCAGAGACCGAGCCTGCCAAGCCGGCAGAGACGGAAACTGTAGAAACGGAACCTGTTGAGCCTAAGGAAACAGAGCCTGCAAATAACGAGCCTTCTGAAACAGAAACTTCAGAATCAGAGCCGGCCGAGTCCAAAGAAAAAGAACCGGAAGTAACTGAACCTTCTGAAACCGAACCTTCAGTTTCAGAAAGTGAGCAATCAGTTGATCAGGGGAAGGTGCTGGAAGATAGGCGTCCGGGGAAGACAGAGAATGTCACCCGCGATGCAGCGTTCGCAGGGAATTTCGGCAAATCTCTGAAATGGGAGTTTGAAGACTCGACCGGAACTCTTACAATAAGCGGAACCGGTGCAATGCCCGGCTACGATAACCAGTACAATACTCCCTGGAAAGATTACAGGGGCCAAATTACCAAATTAGTTATTCAGAGCGGAGTAACTTCTATCGGTGATTACGGATTCTATTATTGCGGAAATCTGGAAAGCATCACAGTGCCGAACGGATTGAAGAAAATCGGCTGTAATGCGTTTGCGGGCTGTTCAAAACTGAATGGTGTATCGCTCCCTGACACTGTAACGAGTATTGATTTCAGTGCTTTCTGTAAATGCACTTCACTTTCCAGCTTTACATTACCAAAAGGAACGACAGAAGTTGCAGATTTTCTGTTCCCGGACTGCACAAGTCTTGTAACCGTAACGCTTCATGACAAGGTGAAGTCTATTGGCGGATTTGCATTTCAGAACTGCACGAGTCTTAAAAATATAGAGATCCCTGAATCTTGTACCTCTCTTGGATGGACTGCATTTGAAAATTGTAAAGACCTTACGGACATAACAATTCCAGGATCGATAAAAGAGATACCCACAAATGCTTTTTCAAATTGCACAAGTTTGAAAAATGTTACGATCAAGCATGGTGTAACTACAATAACAATATATGCTTTTTTAAACTGCACAAGTCTTGAAAGCATACAGATACCTACAAGTGTAACCACGATTGAAGAAGAAGCATTTGGAAACTGTTCCGGTCTTAAAAACGTTAAAATGAGCGAGGATCTCTATAATAAAAGAGGCGATGCGTTCAAAGGCTGCGACGGTCTTACGGAACAAAGTTTCCAGCTCGTCTATATGGCAAGCAACCCGATGTCTCTCAAAGGAAAGACTGCAAAAGTCAAGTACAAGAAACTCAGAAAAAAGAGCAAGACACTCTACTTTAGCAAAGTTGCATCTTTCACGAAAAAGGGCCAGGGTAAACTGACATTCAAAAAAGTATCCGGCAACAAGAAGATCACGATCAACAGCAGCAGCGGAAAAGTAACGATAAAGAAGAAGATCAAAAGAGGCACTTACACAGTAAAGATAAAAGTCTATGCTGCAGGCAGTGAGCTGGTCAAGCCGAGTGGCTGGAAGTATGTTAAGTTCAAGATCAAGGTTAAATGATAACCGATTGAACCTTACAGCTCATAGTAACAGATAACATTTGCAGATCCTTGTCATTGCGGCAAGGATCTGTTTTATTTGGCAACGATGAACGGTTCATTAAACTAAAGAAAACAGCTTCGTATACACAGAAAAAATACTATATCTTGACAATGTAAAGATACACATAGTATCCTAATGTTGACAGTGTCAAGATAGGAGTAATAATGAGAATGAAAAATATGATCATATTATTGAGTGTGCTTATCAGCGTAATCCTGCTTTTGCTTGTATGGGTGATGATCAGTTCCGGCAAGATCAGGTCTTATGATGAACCACAAAGCATTTCAGAGAAGTTCGTGATGAATATTAACGGAGCGCCGAACGGTTTTTTCATTAACAGCAGGAACAGCGACAATCCGGTTCTGCTGTTAGTGTCGAGCGGACCGGGTACCGATGATTATGTTTTCACTGAAAAGTACAAAGACATGAACCTTGAGGATGATTTTACCGTGGTCTACTGGGATTACAGATACATGGGGATAGCATACAACTCCAAGGCCGATGTTGACAGTATAAAGATAGATAATATCCTTGATGATACCGGTGCGGTAACTGATTATCTTAAGAAACGTTTCGGTCAGGACAAGATCTACATAATGGGTTTTTCCGGGGGCAGCCACATTGCATTAAGAGAAGCCGTGCTTCATCCTGAAAACTACCATGCATACATAGGAATGGCGCAGTGCGTAACAGATTCGGAAGAGAATGACACGATCATGTATGAGTTCATGAGACGTGAATTTACACAGCGTGGTGACACTTCAAGATTGAAAAATCTTGAGAATGCAGTTACTCATCTTGACAGTGGCAACATTAAATGCAAGGATTGGTATGTGTATGTGAATCTTCTTCATGATGCCGGCGGCGGTACTATACTTAATAAGAGTGAGTTCGCAGGCATTACCTGGCCGATAATCACATGCAGATGTTATACGGTCAAAGAAAAGATCGGATATGTAAAAGGCATGAAGATGTACCGCAGGACAAAGCTTGCCGAAGAACTCGATAACTTTGATTACAGAAAGAGCATGACTGAATTAAAGATACCCGTATTCTTCATCAGCGGCGAAAAAGATTATAATTGTCCGTGGGAACTGGTGAAGGATTATTGTGAGAAGATCAAGGCACCGCAAAAGGGTTTTTACAAGATCAGTAACTCTGCGCACAGTCCTTTGTGGGAAAACCCTGAGGA
>JBGUVZ010000505.1:0-2978 GCA_045220685.1 Oscillospiraceae bacterium
ACATTGTCCGTTGACCCTGTGAGTTTTGAAGTATCTGTTGAATCAACAGAATACGAGGATCCGATTGCAGAAAAATACGGTGATTCAGATGTTTTCGGCATGCAGCATCAGATGGATAACGGCAAGATCTTCAGTGTCGGATCACTGATAAAAGGTGATACCTGCACTGTTGCCATCGCTCTTTATGACAACAAGGGAAAAGCCCATATTACTGAAGTATCAAGCTTTTATCCTTCCGTAAATGCATATGAGGTCTATGATCCGATAATGACAGACAACGATCATGCCATAGCTAAGCTTAAGACCTACGGCACAACAGATGATTACTGGATCGAAATGGATTTTGCCGGAGGCGTTGTATCTGCTTATAAAGAAGACATGTCTTATCTCGATTCGACAAATCTTGAGAACATTGTCTATTCACCATCCGCAGGATGCTTTTCAATGAGTGATGCCGGCATCTTTAAGATTGATACGGCAGAAAAGTCTTCAAAGCAGGTATTCTCGTTTGACTGGTGCAATATCGACAGCAGTATTATAGACAGTCTGAAGGTTCTTGCCTTTTCGGATGACAGCGTTGTTTTGTTTGGAACGAAAATGGTCATCGAAGCTGACAACGCGGTCCGCTATGACAACTCACTGATAAAGCTCAGCAAGTGTGATACGAATCCGAATGCAGGCAAAAAGATAATAACAATAGCCTGCCTTGACGATATTGATCCTGCAATAGCCAAGGCTGTATGTGATTTCAATGAGACAAACAAGGATTATTTTCTCACCATCAGCAATCAATATAATGCCGGGAATTATGGGGTGATCTCATCAAAATCAGTTGTAGCTGAAGCTGACAAAAGTCTTGAGATGGAGATAGCCGGCAGGTTCCAAAACGACTTCGATCCTGCGATAAACGACTTCTATCTTGGAGCAGAGAGTGCGATGAGCAACGCTCTCCTTGTAGATCTTATGGCGGGCGAAGGTCCGGACATCATCCTTAACGGCGCATCCTATAATCAGCTTTACAACAGCGATTATCTTGCCGACATGAGTTCTTATCTTGCGAATTCAGATGTCAGATTACTCGAAAACATCGAAAAGCTTTCTAAAACAGACGGCAAGCTTTACCAGATACCGCTGACATTTACGGTTTCAGGAATTGAAGTTTCCCCTGACGCTATAACTCCGGGCCAGAAAGGTTTTACTTTTAAACAGTATGCCGACTATGTATCAGGCCCATGTAACGGAACTGATCCCATGATGATGACCAAACTTGATTTCCTTACATCGGTCATAAGGACTCAGCCCGGACTTTTTATCAATGGCGGAAAGGTCGATTTCAATAACGAAGCATTTAAGGAAGCATGTGAATATGCCAATACATGCGTTTTCAATCCGCCTGATCCTGAAAAGGCTTATGCTGAACTCGATAAGATAAAAGGCGGCTACAAAACCATAGGAAACTTCACGGAAATGGTATTTTCGACAACGATCCTTCAGGGCAATTCTTTTGTCGGAACTCCGTCATCTGACGGAAGCGGGCCTGTGGCAAACATCAAGTGTTCTGCCGCGATAACTGCACAGAGCATTTATAAAGACGGATGCTGGCAGTTTATCGAATATCTTCTGTCTGACAACGTGCTTTCAAATGTTTCCGGCGGCATTCCCGTAACCGGTTCTGCATTTGATGCCACTTGCAGATCAGGACTTGAAGACTACGAAGGTTACTATAACGCCTGGAGTGAAAGTGACAGGTCAAAACTGGGTCTTATTGCTCCTGACAAATCTATGACGGATATCTACCGCAATATAGTTTATTCCGCTGACAGGAAAAACATGACAGATTCATCTGTGATGATAATCATGAGAGAAGAAGTTCAGGCATATTTCGCAGGAGATAAAACCCTTGATGAAGTAATTGTTATCATTAACAGCCGTGCGAGAACCTATTACAGTGAACGAGGCTGAGCAACAGTAAAAATCAGGCCGGAGGAGATTCATACAGGGAGCTTTTTTCGCGAATGACTAAAGAGTAGGCCTTTTCGGTGAATGACTGGAATAGTGACTAAATTCGGGTTTTGAGTCACTGTTTGAGTCATTTTCACCCCAAAATGACTGGAGTGATGACTATTTTGGGAAAATTAGTCACTGCTTGAGTCATTCGCTGGGAGAATACTTTGCAAGCACACGAAAAGTTGACCCTCACCGCGCTCTTTACGTTCATTGACGGAAAACTGTACACTTGAGCTGTTTTTGTACAGTTTTTTGTCAATCAGGATCCGCTTATTCCTCTTCAGTATCTTCCGTTACTTCGGTGGACTCTGTCTCAGGCGGGAATTTCTCGTTGTAAACTTCCTCAGGAATGTAGTTGTATTCCATTAAGACAGGGAAGATCCGGATGTTCAATTCCTTGGTGAATTCACCGCCGGAAACTATGAAGCCGGCGTAAATATTTCCGGTACCATCGTTGAAGATCGTCTTATCACCGTCTATGCTTTGCTCTTTGGTATTAAGAACGATAATGACGAAGTTGTCTTCAGAGTAAAGGGGATTTTCATCGATCATTTCCTTGACGTCTTCTTCGTCCATGCCGCCGTCGGAATAGTCTTTCTTAAGCTTCTCGAGTGCTTCTTTTCCGAAGAACATCTCGTAAGTTCCTTTGGCATAATTGTCGCTCTGATTATCGTAATAAGTATACATGGCAAATTCTTTGCCGCTGCCGAAGACGAGATATCTCTGCTCGCTCTTTTCGATCCACTTTGTGTTCACGATGAGTTCTTCCATAGGATCGAGCTTCTCGGTACTGACGGTAGTAGGAGTAGGCTCCCTTGACGGAACATCAAGATTCCAGAAGACCTTATCGAAGAATTCATATGCACCGATTATTCCAAGTATAGTAACAACCGAAATGATGATTCCTGCGATAGCCTTGCCGGAGCCTTTCTGTTTTTTGGATTTAGAAACGATCAATCCCACAACAGAAA
>JBGUVZ010000506.1:0-4433 GCA_045220685.1 Oscillospiraceae bacterium
AAATCCATGGGCATTACAGATGATGATATGCTTGTAACAGGAAGAAAAATGGGCCTTTCTTCTGTATTCTGCCGTGATGTAATCGAAAAAACGAGAAACGTGATAAACAATTGGATGAACTACGCAGAAATTTCCGGATTAACTGAGGAAAGAGCGAACGAAGTAAATGAACTTCTGAAATGAAAAATACGCATTATAAAACCAGCATATCACTGATATAGTCTGAATTTATATTCTTGTAAAACTATTCAGATTGGTGTATAATAATATAGTAACGTCATTATACTGCAATGACTCACTGCAACAGTAAAAATAAAAAGGAGAACATGATTTATGATCAAAATACAGACTGAAAAAGCACCAGCAGCAATCGGACCTTATTCACAGGCTATCGTTTCAAACGGAATGGTTTATTTATCCGGACAGATAGCAATAAACCCTGAAACAGGAAACGTTGAAGCTGCAGATATCAAAGGACAGACAGAACAGATCATTAAAAATATTTCAGCAATTCTTGACGTTTCAGGATCATCATTTGAAAAGGTAGTAAAAACAACATGCTTCCTCACTGACATGAACGACTTTGCTGCATTTAACGAAGTATACGGAAAATACTTTGTCTCACTTCCTGCAAGAAGCTGCGTAGCTGCAAAGGCTCTTCCTAAGAACGTTCTTGCTGAGATCGAAGTTATCGCAGAATCTTCATATAAATAATACTAACAGTGGATCTGCACTTCTTGATTGCAGATTCATACGCTGATTAATTTATAAATCAGCGTTTTCAAAAAATACAAACATTCAGCAAAATCAGAAAGGTGAATTATTATGCCATTTATAAATGTTAAAACAAACACACCAGTTTCAAAGGACAAGGAAACAGCATTAAAGTCAGCTCTCGGTGAGGCTATCTCAATCATTCCTGGCAAGTCAGAAAGCTGGCTCATGGTTGAAATAGAACCTGAAAGAAAACTCTACTTCAAGGGCACAGACGCTCCTGCAGCAATGGTTTCAGTAAGCGTATTCGGTTCAGCTGATTCAGCTTCATTTGCAAAGCTTACAGACAGAATATGCACAATTCTTAACAGTGAACTTTCTATCGACACAGCAAGAACCTACGTTAAGTACGAAGCAACAAGAGACTGGGGCTGGAACGGATCTAATTTTTAATGAAGAAAAATACTAAACTTGATATATACTGCGGAGATATTCTCGAAAAGATGAAGGAAATTCCGGATGAATCCATCGATCTTATCGTAACTGATCCGCCATACAATCTCAGCAAAAACTACGGTAACACACACGACACCCTGGAATTTGCCGAATACCTTAATTTCACTGAAGAGTGGATGAAGGAAGCTGACAGAGTGCTTAAACCGGACGGAACCATCTACATTTTCATGGGAATGAGATACATCTCATATGTCTATAACTATCTGGACAGTCAGCTCAAATACCACTTCAATTCATGGATAGTCTGGTACTACACACAGGGAATAGGGAAGACCATCGGTTTCAGTCCGCGTCACGATGACATCCTTATGTTCACAAAAAGCAAGAAGTTTACCTTCAACCTTGATGCAGTAAGGATACCTCAAAAGTATTACCGCTCGGTAAACAACATGCGCGGCGCTAATCCGGGCAATGTATGGGAGTTCTCCCACATGCACTACTGCAGCAGAAACCGTCTTTCACATCCGACACAGAAACCTGAAGGCCTGTACGAAAGAATTATTCTCGCAAGCTCCAACGAAGGAGATACTGTACTTGATCCGTTTGTGGGTTCAGGTACCGCTCTTCGTGTCTGCCAGCAGACAGGACGTAACTGCATCGGTATTGACATCAATCCGGAATACGTAAAGATGTGTGAAGAACGACTTGCAAAGCCGTTCACCGGATTTGATTCCATCGACGACAGAATGACGAGAGTTCCTAACGATCTCAATGATCCTGAACTTCGTGCTGAATATATCCGTAATCATGTAAAATGGTTCCTCGTCAATCACGAAGATGCCATTCCGGAATTTATTAAGGAAGTAAAGGCAAAGTACGGCGACAAGCTTAAAAAAGACGGCCAGATGGATCTTCTTGACGAACTGATTAAAGGAGCAAAGAAACCGCGATGAAACTCCGAATGCCTGACTACTGCTCAGAATTCAAATGTACTGCAGACAAATGCACTGACAACTGCTGTATAGGCTGGGAGATCGACATAGATGACTGCACTCTTAAGTATTACCGCTCGGTAAACGGAGAATTCGGCAGGAGGCTAAAAGAGAATATAAACTCTGGGAAAACCTCATCATTCAAACTTCTGAAAAATGACCGATGTCCTTTTTTAAATAGCAGAAACCTGTGTGATATTTTCACGGAACTCGGAGAAGAACACCTGTGCCAGATATGCACCGATCATCCCCGTTACTTTGAATGGTTCAAAGGCGTAAAGGAAGGCGGCACCGGACTAGGATGCGAGGAAAGTGCAAGACTGATCATTACACAGAATGGGAAGTTTTCATTTACGGAAACGGAAATACCGGACGATGACTGTGAGGAATATTCCAATGAGCTTTATGATTTTCTGTATTCCGCAAGAGAAAAAATAATAACTCGCCTTCAGGACAGGAGCCTTACAGTAAATGAGCGTATCGCTGATGTGATTTCATATGCTGAAGAACTTCAGTACCGCTCAGATAACGGCGACTACAGAGTACCTGATATAATCACAGATCCGAACAAGGAACTACCGGATGAGAAAAAACTTCTGACTTTCATTAAAGATCTTGAACCGCTTGATCCTTCAAGGCCTGAATATATTAAGCACTGTATTTCACTTTCAGAAAAAGTCTGTCAGAACAGCGATAACTTCAGAAACGCTGTACCTGAAATGGAACTTTACCTTGAAAACATCGCAGTATACTTCATATGGCGCTATTTCATGAAAGGCGTATTCAGCGGGGAATTCTACTCATATGTTTTCCTTATGTCAGCAAGCGTCACAGTGATACGTTATCTCTGTGAGTGCTTTTATCTTGAGAATAACGCGCTTAGTGAAAAAGACGTTATAAGGATCGCTAAGGAATACTCAAAGGAAACTGAATATTCAGACGACAATGTAAATGCCGTTCTGGACTTTGCTTATAACTATAATTAATCAAAAACGCATAAACTTATTCTCGTGATAAGCTTATGCGTTTTCTTTTTTGTGTAAAACAAGCACTGATTTATAAATAAATCAGTGCGGGAAGAGCGGGGCGAAGCCCCGCAACCCAACCCACCGCATATCCGGCGAAGCCGGATATGCAATTTATTAAAGATTTCTTAAGTCTGTAACTCTCTTTGTCTTCTTTTCTGATCTTGGAAGTGTACCGATCGGAACAACGATTACCTTGTTTGGTGTCATGCCGATAAGAGACTTGAACTTCTCCATGATCTTTCCTGATACTTCATTGAAGTCATACTTACCGTCACACTCAACTGTAAGAAGCATAACATCCTTGTTTGTATCATCTTCACGTGCAATTGTGATGCTGTATTCGCTTGAAGGACCTTCAACCTTGGCAAGAAGTTCTTCAACCTGCTTAGGGAACATGTTTACGCCGCGAACCTTGAACATGTCGTCGCTTCTGCCCTTGATTGTATCGATTCTAGGATAGCATCTGCCGCACTTGCACTTGCCAGGAATGATTCTTGAAAGGTCATGTGTTCTGAATCTGAGGAGAGGAGCACCTTCCTTAACGAGTGTTGTGATAACGATCTCGCCGTCTTCGCCGTCTTCAACAGGCTTGCCTGTGATCGGATCGATGATCTCGATGTAGATATAGTCATCCCAGTAGTGCATACCTTCATCAGCATCACATGTGATACCGATACCAGGTCCGTAGATTTCTGTAAGTCCGTAGATATCATAGATCTCGCTTACAAGTTCCTTACGGATACGTTCTCTTGTTGTCTCGCTCCATCTTTCTGAACCGAAAACGCCCTTCTTAAGCTTGATCTTGTCCTTAAGGCCTCTCTTCTGGATCTCTTCAGCAAGAAGGATACCATAAGAAGAAGTAGCTGTGATAACTGTTGTTTCGAGATCCTGCATCATCTGGAGCTGCTTTTCTGTGTTACCAGGTCCGAGCGGAACTGCCATAGCACCGAGCTTTTCACATCCTGCCTGGAAACCGATACCTGCTGTCCAGAGACCGTAACCAGGTGTGATCTGGATTCTGTCCTTATTTGTAACGCCAGCTGTTTCATAGCATCTTGCGAACATGATAGCCCAGTCATCAACGTCCTTAGCTGTGTAAGGAATGATAACAGGCTTGCCTGTTGTACCTGATGATGAATGGATTCTTACGATTTCAGATTCATCACATGCCATGATTCCTAAAGGATAAGCATTTCTGAGATCGTCCTTACCTGAGAAAGGAAGCTTTTCAAAGTCTTCCTGA
>JBGUVZ010000507.1:0-2727 GCA_045220685.1 Oscillospiraceae bacterium
CCTGCTGCTATTATGGGATGTTCAGAGAATGTCAGCAGTCCTAAATACTGTATTGTAGTCTGTAAAAAGGCTGTAAGGCAAGTGGCAATGACCTGCTTGCACCAGCCCGTGAAGCCGTCCATGTATCCTCTCGGTACTGAAAACATATACAGCGAACCGACTGCTATCTGGCACAAAAGAATTCCGCCGCGCTTGATATTTGCAAACACGATCTTTATTACACAGTATCCGAAAAGGATAATAAAAAACAGGCTTGTAAGTGAAGTATCTGCCTTTAATGCGCTGATAACTTCAAGTCCCTCATCAGTAAGTGAAACGCTTCTGTTCTGTATAAGCGCTCCAACAAGGTCTTTGGCAAATGTATTCTGCAATGATACACAAAATGAATATAGCCGCTGAGGTACGACGGTTATCAGACTAGCTGCAAAAAAGCCTTTAAGTACGTTCAAACACGTTCCCTTTATGTCTGCACGTCCGTTTTCACAGCCAATAGCAGTATCGAATACTGCAACTACAAAACCGCAGGCAAATAATATCCACCCTATGTTATGGAACAGTGATATAAAGGAGTTTATCCATGCAAGATCAAATAAGTCGGCAGAACTTTCATTTATCCATGTGAATATATCTGCAATAGCGTCATATACGGTCATGAATATCCAGTTGAACATTGCATCGAAAATACTTCTTGCTGCTTCACTCGTCAGTGTTCCAACCGTATTATCCCATGCAGAAGAAACGCCGCCGCTTATCCAGTCTATCACATCTTCTACCCAGTCAAACAAGCTATATCACCTCGATCCTGTATAGATTTGAGGAAGTTCCTCCGTTATCACGCTTGCGCTGCTCAATGATAAGCAGCTTCTTTCCCTCCAATCGCTTAATTGCCTGATTCACAGTTGACCTGTGCATATTCACAGCTTTGGCAATAGTAGTCTGCGATGGAAAGCACTCTCCCTGCTTATTGGCTCTGCTGCATAAGTATTGATACACGTTTATCTCCGTTGAAGAAAGCTGCAGCTTATATATTTTCTCAGGCACTATCATCATTATCACCGACCTTTTTTGTCTTTACTTTTGGTTTTGTCTCCTGCACATCGGGAAACTCATAATTCTCGACAGGAGACTCTTTCTTTTTCTGCGGATATTTCCGTTCTACAGCCCTGAAAAGCTCATCACGGGACATATATGTCACCGTTCTTGCTCCCTTATCAGGTAGCAGGAACGGTTCTTCAAAGCTTATCCCCCACTTGAAATACAGCTTCAGCGGAGATATCATAGGATGCGTTCCGGTTTTCATAACGATGAACTGACCTTTCGGCATTGATTTAAGCTCGTCTACCGTCATAAGCGCTCTGCCTATCATCTGCAGGGACTGGGAATGTTCCTTCCCCAGTGATACTGAGCCGCTTTGAATGGTCTGCTCACCAAGTGATTTCGATAATACCTCGGCACTCTGGCTGTTGGGAGCAAAGCCGCCGAAAACAGTGAGCTGCGTATTATCCGTGATTATCTCCATGCCCTCTTTTCCGTACTTCTGCTCAAGCTGTGCGAAACTCTGTATTATCGCAACTATGGATATTTTTCGGCTTCGACCTGCAGAAAACATAGCTTCGATTCCCTCTATCTTCGGGAAAGTACCCATCTCATCGAGATAGAACATTACTCGGTTATCAAGCGTTCCGCCTTTTTCATCTGCGATAACTAGTATCTCGCGGTATAGCTGCTGCACAAGCAGGGATACCATGAAGTATTTACTGGTATCTTCTTCGGGAAGTATGATAAAAATTGCAGATTTTTCCGAGCAGAATTTCTCCGCATCGATAGCCGTTCCGAAACAGAGAAGCTGTTCCATTTCGCTGTCGAGGAAGTTATTCAATCTTGATAACGCAGTTGACATAACTGACAGCATTGCCTGATCTGCTGTATTAAGGGCAGCTCCTGCAAGCCACTTTGCTTTATGGTCACTGGGAAGCTTTTCCATGAGCTTTGCGAAATACATGGCATTCTTGTCCTTTGAGCTTTTTGAGTCAGACTTTGCTATGAGGTCTTGTATAAGCTTGAAAACTGAAACTATATGTCTTTCATTATTCTCTCCGAATTCTGCTAAAAGCAGTATTATCGAGCTCAACACGCCTTCGGCGGAATCGTAGAAGTAAGCGTTCTGTCCGTAATTTGCACTGTCACCGCCGCCGATGTTAATTATTGTTTTCGCAGTTATCTTTGCGTATTTCTCAGCCTTAGCCTTCGCTGAAAGCTGAGTCCTGTCGGATAAATATATATCCATGTACTTGTTCACAAGGTGAAGGATATTGTTTTCATCACTTCTTGTAGGGTTTCTCAGATCAAGCACAGAAACATTGTAGCCGTAGTATTTCCTTGCTATTTCTCCGTAGTTTCGAGCTACATCGCCTTTGGTATCGCTGTTGATAAATGACATTCCGCTTGCGCAGCAGAACTCAATATTCGGGTAAAGAAAAAAGGCAGTTTTTCCGACACCTGCAGCTCCTATCATCAGCGTATGAACATCGCCTGTATCTACAAGTGCAGTTGTATTGTTTATTCCACGGCAGCCGACTATAGTCCCCTGTACTTTCGGAAGATCTTCACCTCTGCGCCATTTCTGAGGCTCGAATGGCAGAAAGGAAAAGGTCTGCCGTATCTCAGGCTTTGTAGCCCACCGAGCCGTTCCGTACTGTCCGTCACCGACTTTCTTTGACTTTATCC
>JBGUVZ010000508.1:0-6579 GCA_045220685.1 Oscillospiraceae bacterium
ACAGACGGTAGGATCAAGTGCGCCTTCTGTATCTGCCGATATTCCAAGCATAAACGAAAGAACTTCACTTGTTTCTTCGCTTACGGAAACAGTTTTTCCATCTGAATGAGATGCTTTCCATATATCACTCTCTTCGTCATTTACGGAAAAGAGCTTTTCAAGTTCAGTTATCTTAACCGCAGCTTCACCAAGAGCCTTGTCCCTGTTTTCACCGTATGCTTTAAGTGTCATGAGCGTATCCATGGCAAACACATCACGTACAGAATATTCATCAGCTCCTGAAGATACTGATACTTCAGTTATCTCTGATCCTGTCTGCACACTGGGTTGCTCCGAGCATGACGATAAAATAAGGGAAAGTATAACACCTGATAAAGCCAGAGCTTTTATTTTCATAAATTAAACACCTGATTATTTAAAAATGCTTAAGTGGCTGCCATCGAAACGGTGGCAGCCACATACGGAAATATTAAAATAAGGAGAGTAGAGTTAAAAGATGAACAACTTCTTTATTTTAACGAATATATAGAAACTGAAAAAATGGCTGGTTTTCTCAGTCTATATCAATATTTATAAACGAACTGGTTCGTTTATTACTAGCCGATATGCAGGCAGCAAACGAAGTTTGCGAATCTGCAAGGCATTATAATTTATCTTCGGGCCTGATTGAGAGCATTGGCAACCGCACTCATAATACCGTTGGAGCTGTATGTACAGCCGCTGTAGGCATTTACCTGAGTATTTGTACCGCCGGTTATCTGTCCGAAAACGAAATCCTTCGCATCGTTGAAGTAGGACGCATCGCTTTCTGCAGTGCTGCCCGAAATAGATGTAATAACGTCGTTTTCGATCGTGATAGTAACAGTAACGTCACCGTCATAACCATATGCCGAAGCTGTGTATGTACCGTTGTTGTAAACGTACTGAACTTCCGGTTCTGGTTCAGGTTCCGGCTGCGGTTCTTCCTGCTTTGGTTCTTCCGAAGGTTCTGTAGGCTTTTCTTCCTCTTTTTTCTCTTCTTCCGGATGATCTTTCTTTTCCTCCTCAGAAGTAACAGATTCTGAAACCGCCTCAGTTTCTGTGCCGGATATTTCAGTAACAGATGAAACCGAAGTTTCAGAAACAGAAGTAACAGGAACTGATGTTTCCGGAACCGAGGTGGTGTGGTCCGTTTCACTTGCTGATACTTCTGAAACAACTGTTACCGAAGTTACGGCATTATTTGTATCAACCGGCTGATTTACATTCTCTTCTTTTGCAGTAACAGGTTTTGAAGCCATATAAGGAACACACAGCAAAGCTGCGCAGCCAAGTGCACATACGCTGTTCAGTGACTTTGCATTGAATTCCTTTTTGTTCTTACTGCATGAAGTTACGTAAGCTTTTCTGATACGGAAAACAGCATATGGAATAAACACAACGCTGTAGGCCATTATACTAAGCAGATAGCCTTCCCTGCCCATTCTTGCCTTAGGAACAAAGAACGTCAAAACGTGAACGTAGATCAGCGCATAGAAGATATATGCTGTTCTCTGTATCTTCTTCCATGTCGAGGCTTTGATCTTTTTTCTGACCTTGCGGAAGGAGAGAATCGTCAGCGGGACCATAACCACGACCATAATAATGGAAATGAGGGTTGATGTGAAAATATCGTTGTTAAGTTTTCCGGCTTCTGTAAAGAAGCGGATAATATATCTGCCGCCAAGAGCAATTACATGCCCGAAAGTAAGAAAAGCAGCAAATATCGAAAGCTCGCCGCGCACCGGCATGAGTTCCTTCATAAGCTTTGAACCGTTTGGCAAAGCACCAGTCCACATCACCACGCACCAGAATGCTGTGGCGAGCGTTCCTCTTGTCACAAGTCCGACCAGGTAAGTATTAACTTCGCGAGGAAGTCCTTTAAAATCACAAACGGAAACCACAGCAGTCAGTGCAGCTGCGATGATGTAGAAAATGAAGGAATGTTTTTTCAGAGCTTTTCTGAATATTAAAAGGAAAATTAGAGAAATTAATAGCGATATTATAAACAGCATTACTTATTATTCTTTCTCTTTAAAGATAATGTAGCTGCCGCGCCTGCCATTACAAGAGCAACTGCAGGAGCCATTGCGTTTGAAGTATCGCCTGTCTTAGGTGTTGAACTTACATTTGCAGCTGTTACCTTTGCTGTTGTTGTTTCAGCAGCCTTTGAAGTAGTTGTTGCTGCAGCAGCTTCTGTTACAGCAGCAGTTGTTGTTACTTCAGCAGCCTTTGTATCAATAACAAATTCAAGCTTCTTTTCATAGCCTGTAGCTTCAACTACTAAGTTATACTTGTCGCTTCCGTCAAATACCTTTGTATCTCTTGAAGCTGCTTCCATATCGATAGTGCCGTCTTCCTTAATGATCTTTACAGCACCACGGCCAGAAGCGTTATATGCCTTTTCATTTACAGTGATCTTTGAAACCTTGCTCATGAAGTCTGCATAATCTGCAACAGAAGCGTCAGCAGCCTTTACAATTGCACCGTTTTCATATGCAGCTGGCATCTTGTCAGTTGTAAGTATGAATGAACCTGAAACTGAAGCATACTTGCCGTTCTTGTCTTCAATTGTAAGAGTATAGCTACCAGGCTTGCCGTTTCTGAAGTTGATTGTATTTCCTTCTACTGAAACGTTAAGATCACCTGCTGAATAAACCGGTGAGAAGTCAGCAGGAATGCCTTCTGTCTTGAATGTTGTCTTGCCTGAATCAGCAGCAGCATTTTCTACTGTTACTGTAGCTTCAAACTTGTACGGAACGTAAAGATCTGTTTCAGCTGTGTAGTAACCGTTCTTTGTAATGTATGTAACTTCGCTGATAGTAGCACCCATAAGGTCCTTGAAGTTTTCATAACTTAATTCGTTGCCGTGAGGTTCTGTCTTCTTAACGCCTGATGACCACGCAAGTTCACCGCGCCAGATGTTTTCAAGATGACGCATACCGTATGCCTTGCCATCCTTAGTTTTAATAACAGCACCGCTGATAGCGCCCATATCCTGTGGCTTGTCCTTAACATCTACAAGGTAATCGCCCCAGGCTGTGTTAGCAGTGATAGTAGCTTCACCTGTAAGCTTTTCAGGAGTACTGTCTTTAACTTCAGAGAATGAGATAGATCCGTTTTCTACTGAAACTACCTTGTAGGCAGCAGGAACGTCACTTGTTTCAGTGAAATTCATTTTTCCTTTAACTGCAGAAAGATCATCCTTCTTTACAGCTACCGGATAAGTTACACCGAGGATCTTACCGCCATCGCCTTCTGCATTTGCTTCGTTGAATGTACCTTCAACAAGCTTGCCTTCTTCGTTCATCTTCCACTTGCTTGCAGTAGCAGATGAAACAGCGTCAACGTCATAAGCGTTTGAACTGTCCTTGAATTCGCCCTTATAAAAATCTGCGTAAGGGATATCCATTGTACCGTAAACATAATCTCCTGATTCTGCAGCAGATACTGAGAACGGAACAGAGCTTAAGCAGAGAGCTGCACACGCAGCACAGATAAGTGACTTTCTTGTATTCATGATAAAGCACTCCTTTTGAAATAAAAAAACATTTGAATGAGTCGAAGGGAATAGCGTTAGTTTATGCTAACCTATTATCCAAACAAAAGGTGATGGCAGATAAATTAAGGATCTGTCATCACCTAAGTTAACAACTCTGCAGTTACCTTAAAGCAACCATAGAGTATGATATCATAAATAAATCACGTTGTCAAGAGGTTTTTTCGAAAAATTTAAAATTATTTTTTCTCCTTATCCTCTAACGCGGTCATGCACTTCATACAAATCAGAAGTGTCGATGAATTATGTAAGAATGCTGATGTTGCCGGTGAAAGGAATCCAAAGATACCTCCGGCTAACAGCGCTGTATTGAATGTCAGAATAAAATGATAGCTGTCACTTATACGTTTCATCAGTTTTTCACTGAGTCTTCGTACAGTTACAAGTTCATTAAGATCTGAGTGCCTTATTGTTATGTCTGCGGTTTCCTGAGCAATTTCTGATGCATCGTTCATGGCTACTGATACATTGGCTGCAGCAAGCGCAGGTGCGTCATTGATACCGTCTCCGACCATAATTACACGATGACCCTCAGATTTTAACTTTTCTATTACCGCAAACTTTTCTTCAGGCAGAACTTCTGCTATAACATCGGTGATATCAAGAGACTCTGCAATGTTTTCAGCAATTCTCCTGCTGTCACCTGTAAGCATTACTATTCTTTCAAGTCCGGCATTCTTAAGATTTCTTACCACTTCCGCTGCATTTTCGCGCGGAGGGTCGTTGATCACAAGAAGACCTGCAAGCTTGCCGCCTATTGCAAGATAAATAAGCGAACCCTTGTCCGATGCTTTGTCTATAGCCTTTATCTGAGTCTGAGTGAACTCAACATGCTCATCTTCCTCGACAAAGTGTCTGCTTCCGATTATCGCACGTTTTCCGCGGTACTGTGTAGCCACTCCGTGTGCAACGATATACTCTACCTCTGCATGTTCTTCCTCGTGGATGATATTTCTCTCAGCTGCACCATTTACAATTGCTCGTGCAACGCTGTGAGGATAATGCTCCTCAAGGCAGGCTGCTATGCGGAGTACCTCAGTTTTGTTATACGGTCTGAAAGCAATTACTTCAGCCAGTTCAGGTTTTGCGTTTGTAAGCGTACCGGTCTTGTCGAATACCACAGTATCAGCTGCAGCGAATTCTTCAAGATACTTTCCGCCCTTTATGGTAATACCGCGGTCAGCCGCTTCCTTAATTGCCGAAATAACCGCAATAGGAGCTGAAAGCTTTATCGCGCATGAGTAATCCACCATAAGTACCGAGACAGCTTTCGTTACGTTACCGGAAAACAGATAAACAAGTCCGAATGCAATAAAGCTGAAAGGCACTACGCTGTCCGCAAGTCTTTCTGCCCTGCTCTGCACTCCGGCTTTAAGGTTTTCTGATTCGTCGATAAGAGCAACTATTCTGTTTATACGGCTGTCCGAACAAAGATTTCTGACTTTTACTGCTATAGAACCTTCTTCAATAAGAGTTCCGGCAAATACTGAACTTCCGTTTTTCTTGTGAACGGGCAGGCTTTCACCTGTCATTGTAGCTTCGTTTATATACGCTTCGCCGTCTACAACTTCACCATCCGCATAAATCATGCTTCCGGCACGCATTCTGACAACATCGCCGGTTCTGAGTTCAGCCATAGTGATCTTAACGTCAGTATCACCCTGTACCAGCCATACTTCATCGGTATTGACTATAAGACTTTCCCTTAAAACAGCCTTGGTTCTTGCATGTGTGTACTCCTCCATAATTGAAGAAAGCTTAAGTAAGAACATGATCGTTCCTGCAGTTGAGTAATTCTTCTGGATAAGACATGTTCCTATTGACGCACCGTCAAGCACTTCAACAGTCATACCGCTGTTAAACAGAGCAGCTATACCCTTGCATACATAACCAATGCCTTTGATAAAGGTCGTTAATCTGCGTATCGGATCAGGAAGTATGGCACGTGTCACGAAACGCTTAAGAATTGTAAAAACAATCTTGTCAGAGAATTCGCTGTCTATCTGTTTTATCTGAAATTCACCCGAAGTTTCTTCAGACAGTTCATCTCTGCTTAAACTATTGATTCTTGAAATGACATCTTTCCTGTACCCAGGCTTGTAGTAAACAAGTATGCTTCCGTTTTCGCTGTGTACATCAGCATCAGTAACACCTTCAGTATTTTTGAGAATCATAAAAATACTGGTTTCATGTACCTTTTCAAATGCATACTGACCGCAGCGGAAACGGATTCTTCCGGGTTTGTCATATACGATCTCTGATCTCATGATTTAGCCTTCTGCAGTCTCGCAGTCCTCACCTTCGGCCTTGAGCTTTGCATCGTAGCAGATATCCTCTGCTTCGTCCTTCATATTCTGGAAAACACACTTTGCGTCGTCACGGATCTTCATACCCTTAGCAATGCTGTTTACTGCTGCTTTTCTTGTTGTTTCAGCAGTAACGATCTTCTTTCCAACTACGATTGCAGCAGCCCCTGCAAGCATGTACATGAGTTTTTCGTTCTTAAAGATTTTGTTCATAAAAATACGCTCCTTTTAAGAATTTAGTTAAATATTGGGTTAACGAGGGCTCACCAGTTTTCCTATCACTATGATTCGGAGTTGTGTTTATCGTTCGTCTTCTGATTAGTCCTTGTTAACCACTTATTTATTTTATCACTCTGTATCATAAATGTCAATGTTTTTTCTATCATATTCGCCAAATTAATAAGCTTTCGCTAATTAGTGAACAACTATCTTAAATGCGCTGTTTTCATATTTCTTCACATAATTTGTCCGATCAGTATTGACAATGAGTTAGTTTTGAGTTATCATTATTAGCGCAGGCTAACTCATTCCGAAGGCGTAAAACCATATACAGAAGGAAGGTGCCATCGGCGTTAAATGAACGCCGATGGCGTACTATAAAAATCAGCAAGAAGAAAATTCTCCTTGCTGATAAATTATTATCATTAATGCATGCCGAATGTAAATATAAGAAAACCAATCACTCCGACAAGCCAT
>JBGUVZ010000509.1:0-3317 GCA_045220685.1 Oscillospiraceae bacterium
CGGTATGCTCCATTTCAGCACCTGCACTTATTGCGAGCAGATGTCCGTCACCGGTCTTGCCGAACTGCTTCTTGTCAAATTCAGCAATATCCGGGCACCAGTGATCAACCATCGCAGCGTTGTTTGTGTAGTCGCCGGTTGCAAGTATAACTGCCTTCGATGCGTTGAAGCGAATGTATTTTCCGTTTTTATCTTTTGCGATTACACCGGTAACTCTTCCGCCTTCAGTTACAAGCTGAACAGCAGGGGTGGAGTAGAAAGTTTCAAGATTATCATGAGATGCCATTATTCTGTCCAGTGCATTCTGAAGTGCGTTTCCAACATTAAGCGGCTTCGGGCCCACCCACGGAGCCCAGAAATAACAGTGGTCGTCACCGTAGTCGTAGGAGTTCAGGCGGTCCTTCCACACACCTGTAAAGTCACCGCTGGTGCTTCTGAAAGCACAGAGCCTGTCGCCGTCGTTTAACAGTTTTGCACTGTCAGTATTGCTGTCAACTTTGCTTCCGTCACCGTATTCAGTTTCCTTAGTAAGTCCCGCACGGTTTAAGAACCACATCATCGCTTCCTCGGAATGTTCCGCATAGGCACGCAGCTGTTTTGTATCCGAACGCCAGTCGCACAGGCTGTTTGTGTGGTGTATCCACTTCGCGATACCTGCTTCAGTAGAACGTGACTTTATAATTGCAGAACCGCAGTTTCCCTGTGAAACAACAGTGGAGGATTTCTGTAGAAGCGCAGTCTTCGCACCCAGCTCAGCCGCCCATCCAGCCGCAGGAACACCCGCAGCTCCCGCGCCGACTACAACGATCTCATAGTCAAGTGTGCTTTCCGGAGTTATCTCCCCGAATTCGCATACAGAATCTTTAATCTCCCCGTCATTTATCCCGTTCTTTCTCAGGTTATCAGTATTATTCATAGTGTATTATCATTTCCTTTCCGGAGACACAATCACTAAAACGTCAATTTGTGCCGCCCTACAGTATTATTATACTACTGTGAATATAAAAGTCAATGAATATCGTACATCATTATCAGTGAGGATCGTGATGCTGATTAAACAGCTTGTATCCGCAGAAACCCCGTAAAATCCTGTAGACATATGAACGCTTTTGTGCTATAATTAAATCTGACTGAACTCGTTTAACTCAACAGGAAATGGTGGTAACAAGATGCTTTTAAGCATGACTAATGTAAACAAGTTTTACAACGGAAACCAGATACTTAAGAATATAAATCTTACTATAGATGAAAATGACCGCATCGGGCTTATCGGTATAAACGGATGTGGCAAGACTACTCTTCTGCGTCTTATAACCGGAAAGGAAGATCCGGACAGATTCACGGAAGAGGACGGAATTATCTCATTTGCTTCGAAGACCAACATTGGTTACCTCGAACAGATGGGTGCTCTCGATAATGAAAATACTGTCATTGAAGAAATGAAGGGCGTATTTTCTGAACTTTACGCAGTTTCCGACCGTATGAAGGAGCTTGAAAAGCTCATGGCGGAAAATCCGGTGAACTACGAAAAGCTTTCTGAAGAGTACGCACAGAAGTCGTCCTACTACGAGGCGAATGACGGATACAATATTAAAGTTAAAATAAAGACCATCCTCAACGGTATGGGATTTACCGAAGACCTTTTTGACAGAGTTATCTCCAGCTTTTCCGGAGGCGAGAAGACAAGACTTGCAATTGCCAAGCTGCTTCTGGAAAATCCGAATATACTCATCCTCGACGAACCTACTAACCATCTTGACTTCAGAACGGTAATGTGGCTCGAGGATTATCTGAAGGACTACAGGGGGGCGCTTCTCATCGTATCCCATGACCGTTACTTCCTCGACAAGACGGTAACTTCCATCTGCGAGATAGAGAACACCGTTCTTACAAGATACAAGGGCAATTATACTACATTTACGAAGCTCAAGGAAGAAGCCGTTACCCGTCAGCAGAAGGAATACGAACTCCAGCAGAAGGAGATTGCGAAGATGGAGGACTATGTTGCCCGTAACATGGCCCGCGCTTCAACATCCAAGAGTGCCAAGAGCAGAGTCAAAGCCCTTGACAAGATGGAAAGAATCGAAAAGCCGAACACTTATCACAAGGCGGCAAAGCTTGAATTTACCTTTGCTATGGATCCGCCGCAGGAAGTGCTGAAAGTCAAGGATATCGACGTTTCGGTAGGCTTCGGCGAAGACCGTAAAACGCTTGTTGACGGTCTTTCATTTGAAGTAAGACGCGGTGAAAAGCTTGCAATCATCGGCGACAACGGAATAGGAAAGTCCTCGCTTTTAAAAGTCATTCAGGAAAAGCTTCCGCATAAGGGTAAGGTCATGTGGGCGGCAAACGTTAAGATCTCCTACTTCGATCAGGAAGCTGCAAACATAAACCGAATGAACACCGTCTTCGAGGAGATACACAGCCGTTATCCGCTTCTTTCCGACCTTGAAGTGCGTAATCTTCTCGGCAGGGTAAGACTTGTGGGCGAAAATGTCTTCAAGCAGGCAGGCGTTGTCAGCGGTGGCGAGAGATGCAAGCTCTGTTTTGCCATCATGATGATGGAACACGGAAATGTGCTCATCCTCGACGAACCGACAAACCATCTCGACCTTCAGACAAAGGAAGTTCTTGAAGATGCCCTTGAAAGATTCGAGGGAACGATCATCTACGTTTCCCACGACCGTTATCTTTTAAACAGGATATCCACACGTATTCTCGAGATCACCGCAAACGGCACTGAAAGCTATAACGGCGGTTTCGATGATTACATGAAGATAAAAACAGGACGCGAACAGGCTGCTGCCGAGGCTGCGGATGCTGCAAAGCAGGAACAGCTCAGAAAAGAGTATGCCGAGAAAAAGGACAAGGCGTTCAAAACCAAGGAACAGCGTAATATCGATGCGAAGAACAGACAGCGCATACGCGACATTGAAAAACAGATGGAAGAGCTTCAGGAAGAGCAGGAAACTCTCGAAGCAGAACTTACAGATGAAAAAGTTCTGGCCGATTACAACCTTATGAATGAAAAATGCATGAGGATAAATGAGATCAAGGAGCTCTCAAACGAACTGTTTGATGAGTGGGCTGAACTTTCAGAAACACTGCAGTAAACGACTTTTCAGCCGTTATGCACGGAGCGCATATACTTACTTTCGTGTGTGACGGAAAATATACAAGGAAATCAGGAGGAAATACAAATGGATATTAACCAGGTACTTGCGGAGGAATTCAAGCTCCGCAGAGAACAGATCGACAACACTATCGCACTTTTCGATGACGGAAAGACCATCCCTTTCGTTGCACGATACAGAAAG
>JBGUVZ010000510.1:0-2169 GCA_045220685.1 Oscillospiraceae bacterium
TCAGTTTCAGAAACGGAAGTTACAGATGAAACAACAGTTGTTTCCGAAACCACTGTGACAGAAGCGCCTTCAGAGGAGAAAAAAGAAAACAATAACAAATCAAAATATTTTGCTGGTGTCGCCATAATCGCAGCAATTCTTGGCGTAGTGGGTGCATACAGCATCAGACATAAAAAGAAATAACAAGGAGAATTGATGTGGCAGATAAAAGACATCTTTTAAGAAGAACGGCGGCGTTTTTAACGGCTCTGGTTTTCGCTGTAAGAATAGCTTCTGTCGGTGTGGTCATAGCAGAAGAGGTAACATCTGCTGAAACGCCGGTGACTATAGAGGTCAGTCCGGAAACAGAATCCATCGGTACAGATCCTGCAGAGACGGAAGCACCGATATCAGTGCATGAAACTGTTGCTGATACAGACAGCCGGATGACTGAAGCAGAAACATCGCTGCAGGAACCTGAGGAAACAAATAAAGTTTCGGAAATGATAACAGCCGGCAGTGTGCTTATTACATCCGGATCAGTTTCAGAAACGGAAGCTGAGGAGTCAGGTCCGGCAAACAGAAGAAATATAACGATCAGAATTAAGATAAACGGATCATCCGATTACCGTCCTTCATTAATACTGGAAAAATTGTTTTACCAGGTAAAGCTTCTTAATTTTACGACTACTATTATGTCAGCGGAAGATACCGCAGTTATCGAAGCTGAAGTTCTCGGTGAAGTCGATATGGAAGATCAGCTCTGGGAAAAGGAAAAATACAAGAGCGGGGAACAGGTGCTCTTTGATGCGGGTACTCTTCACTACGAACTCGAAAGGATAAACAGCCGCGGAAATATCTGCGACATAGAGCTTAAGGAATACTATGAAGTAAGCAAGTTCCCGGCTGATGATGCGATAATAACACCGCTTGACAGTGCAGATGCCGGAAAACAGCTTCTTCCTCACGGAACGATGATGAAGTAT
Source organism: Oscillospiraceae bacterium (assembly GCA_045220685.1). GTDB lineage: Bacteria > Bacillota > Clostridia > Oscillospirales > Ruminococcaceae > HUN007. The sequence goes on from JBGUVZ010000510.1 coordinate 966, forward strand.
GAAGCTGTAAACGGCTGGAAGCTTACAAACATGATCCCCTTCACACTGGAAGGAAATATCACAACTGCAGTTTACGTTTCCAGCGGACGCTATTATCTGTCCATAAAAAGCGGGGAGACTGAGAACCGTACAGAGGTAACAAAGACCTCTTATGAAGTAAACGCCACAACAGTTTCCGGTCTTAAGGCAGATGTGAACGGAACAGGGAAGGACAGCTTCACTGGATATTGGAAAGACGGCGGCGAGATCACTGTTCATTTCGGAACTGATGACAGCTATAACAGCAGAATATTCGGCGCTTCGGTAACTGACACCTTAACAGGAATGACATTCCCGATGGCAGTTACCGGTGACGGCAAGAACGTTATCGCTAAGATAAAAGTTTCCGACTTTGGTGATGATTATACTGACGGCAGAAAGTACAGCATTGGTGTAAAGGTGATTCCGGATACTGTAAAGATCAATGCACTTGTAAGTGACGGCGGAAGTGAAAAGCCGTACAGAGTGTGTGAGTTCGGCACATCAGTAAGCGATGATCAGAAGACTATGCTTATTGATCCTATTCTTTACGAGAACGGCGTCGCTGCGTATATCATTGATTCTTATGAAGCAGATGGAAAAACAGAGACTGTTGATGCTAAGGATATCTTTGATAACAACAGATTCTATGAGCCGGTAATTGCTCCTTACGATCCTTCTGGGTGTGTTCATTACAAGAAAATTTTTATTGACAGTGATAAGAATTATGAGGTTACTTCGAATTGCATTAAGCAGGGAAAAGATAATGTATATTCAATAACGAATGCATTTATCATGACTCTTATGGATATTAAGGCACGTGACGAAGTAAACTTTACTGTACTGTATACAAGATTGCAAGATGATAAGGAATTATACCAAGACACTATTTCCAATAATGGTAGTGGAAGAATTGATTTCTTAAGTAATATAGATCAAAAATTAAATGCTATCAACGTCACCTCCATCCTTTACTACGACAACAACGAATTCCACAACATGCTCACCGACCCTATCTACTACTACGTAGACAAGCACGCACCGGAGTTTGTTCTCGGTGATGAAACCGGCGGTGCTCTTGCTTCGGAACTGTGGGCTAAGGATGAATTTGAATTCACTGTAAAGACCGATGATGCGGAATTCTTTAATGAAGACGTTGCAGCAGGGGATGAGGTCAATACTGTTT
>JBGUVZ010000511.1:0-6046 GCA_045220685.1 Oscillospiraceae bacterium
AGCCGACTGGGGTGCACAGCGTGTAAAGGGCCTTTCCATCAGAGCCGTTCTCAAGGATATGTTCTCAAAGATCGGCGGAGGAAACAAGGACAGAAAGGTTGAAACTTCACTTATCGAGGAATTCATCTATCCTAAGTTCGGTCCGGGTCAGCTCTGGGAAACAGTTGCTGAGGAAGTTAAGAAGCTCGGCGGCGAGATCAGAATGAATTCCGAAGTAGTAAAGATCCATACTGCAGACGGAAAGATAAACTCACTTGAACTTGCTGACGGGTCAACAGTTGACGGCGACATCTTTATCTCATCAATGCCGCTCAAGGATCTTGTAGGCGGTATGAACGATGTTCCTGAAAACATAGGCAAGATCGCTGCAGGTCTTCCTTACAGAGACTTCGTTACAGTTGGTCTTCTTGTAAACAAGCTCAATCTTAAGAATGAAACAGATATAAAGACACTCGGAAACATCGTTCCTGACTGCTGGATCTATGTTCAGGACACAGGTGTTAAGCTCGGAAGAATCCAGATCTTCAACAACTGGTCACCGTACATGGTTGAAAAGCCTGAGGACACAGTATGGATCGGTCTTGAATACTTCTGCAATGAAAACGACAGCTTCTGGAATCTTTCTGATGACGAATGCATCAAGATGGCTTCAAAGGAACTCGTTTCAATGGGTGTTATCAACAGCACAGGTGACATTCTCGATTCACACAGAGAACGCGTAAAGAAAGCTTATCCTGCTTACTTCGACACATACAGCGAGATCGACACACTTATCAAGTATCTCGATTCATTTGATAACCTCTACTGCGTGGGACGTAACGGTCAGCACCGCTACAACAATATGGACCACTCGATGGTTACAGCCTTTGAAACAGCCAAGAACATCATTTCAGGCAAGACTTCAAGAGATAACATCTGGAATGTAAATACCGAGAAGGAATACCACGAAGAAAAGAACGACTAATATTGCCAGTTATCAGGCTGCGAAAGATTCACGTCTTTCGCAGCCTTTTTATTTGTGGAAAACGCTAAAAAATCATTGAACTCTGACAGAAAATATGTTATCATATATCTGTATGTTCTTATACAAATAAATATACAAAGAAAAGAGGAATCACTTTTGACACCGGTATTTATCTACACCATAATAGCCTGTGCACTGTTCTGGGTCATTTATTCGTACCGTGACAGACATAACAGTGTAAAAGGATATTCACTTGCAGAGCTCGTACCGTTTTACGTGCTTATGCGACTCATTCCGCTCTTTATGATGCAGGAGAGAAGCGCTTCAAACTACATCGGGCTGATCAGTGATGCTGCAGTTCTTGCGGCGGTCTGCTTTTCAGCTTCGGGTATGACGCGCAGCAAAAGCATAGCGGCGGCGGTATATCTTTTCTGCCCGCTTCCGGTAATATGCATGACCGTGGGCGGCACTAAGATGATCATAATCAACATAGCAGTAACAGCTGCAGCCCTTATCTGGCTCGGCGCATTAAGCAGCAAATATCCGCTGGCTTCGCCTTCGGTTTTCGTGGGCTCATACGCTATGATATCCACAGGTATTCACCTTGCGGCATATTCACTGTTTGCCCAGCAGCACTCGTTCAGCGAACTGTTTTCGAAGGACTATTTCCCGACATTCCTCGTGGCAGGTATTCTTTTCATCGCAGCAGGCCTTGTACTTTTCTTTATAAGGCAGAGAAGCTACGGAAAACAGACTGCAAAAGAAAGCAAAGAGGAAGTTTCAGAACCTTCCCTTGCATACAAACCTGAAAAGTTCGGAAAAAAGAATATCATTCACATGATACTCATTACCGTGGCATATGCTGTCGTAGTATTTTTCCAGCTCGGTTCACACGAAGCTCCTGAAACATCCAGAAAATTCAACTCGAATGATCCTGAAAATGCCGAGATCATACTCGACCTCGGTGAATACAAGACCGTTTCTGATCTTGAGATCTTCCTTGGCCCTGAAAGCTTAAGAAAAATCAGTGTTTCTGCTTTCGACGAAGTTGAACGTGAGTGGAAGGTAATTAAGGAAGAAGAGGAACTGAAAACTGCTTTTGCATGGAACCGTGTCGGTATTTCATGGTCCGTGCGCTATATCGGTATTGTTTTCAGCCGCGAAGACACTCATTTCAATGAGATCATTGTTCTCGGTGATAACGACGAGGTCATCACTCCGGTGAACACAGCCCAATATGCTGAACTCTTCGACGAACAGGACAAGTTCCCTGGCACTGAAGCAACATATTACTACAGAATGATGTTCGACGAGATCTATCACGGAAGAACAGGTTATGAATTCATTCACAACCTTCCTATTTACGAAAACACCCATCCGCCGCTCGGCAAGACCCTTATCGGTCTCGGTATCAGACTTTTCGGCATGAATCCGTTCGGCTGGAGATTCACAGTAGCAGTTTTCGGTACAATAATGGTACCGCTCATGTATCTCTTTGCATGGAAGATTTCACATCGTTCAGGTACAGCTCTTACAGGCGGCGTGCTTCTCGCAACTGAGTGCATGCACTTCACTCTTTCAAGAATCGCTACTATCGATATTATCGTAGCACATTTCATCGTTATGATGTTCTTCTTCATGTACTGCTTCGTTGACGAGATGAACAGAAACGGAAAGCTTTCAAAGCAGCTTCTCTGGATCTTCCTAAGCGGTATTTCAATGGCACTTGCCTGTGCAACAAAGTGGACAGGTGCTTACGCAGCTGCAGGTATAGCAGTTCTCTTCTTCACTTTCCTTATCAAGCACTGTGCTGAAAAGAAGACATTCAAAGAGTCTGTTCCTTATCTTGTTAAGCTCTGCATCGCCTGCGTGGCAGCATTTATCGTGATTCCTGCTCTGACTTATGTTTTATCATACATCGAATTTGCTCAGGTATACACTGACAAGGATATAATCCATCACGCAATCGACAATTCAAAGTCGATGTACTCATACCACTCAAATGTTACTGACTCACATCCTTACCAGTCAGAATGGTATGAATGGCTCACAGACAAGAAACCTCTTCTTGACGCTATCAATTCATTCCCGGATGACAAGGTAAGCTCAGTTGCAACATTCATGAATCCGTTCATCGCATTTGCAGGCCTTGCAGCTTTCTTCCACAACGTATTCCTCTGGAGAACAAGAAAGAGCACTTCAGCTCAGTATCTTTCAATAGCATATCTTGCAATGCTCATGCCATGGCTCTTCGTACACAGAACAGTATTTATCTATCAGTACTTCGGATGCCTGCTTATAATGGTACTCCTTATCTGCAATTCGATCCGCAGCATGAGCGGCAATATCAGAAAAAAAGAATGCATAGTAATGGCGGTATCGACCGTTGTATTCTTCATGTTCCTTCCTGAAGCTTCAGGTATCGCAGTGCCGAGAACATACATCAAGCACGTTCTCGAACTCGTGCCTACATGGATCTTTGAATAAGGAGGTACACGAATGAAACTTATAAAAGAGAAAAAGATAATTCAGTACGCTGCAGTTTTCGTTATCGTGACATTCGCCTACCTGATGTGGAGACTTATCTCACCTGCGGAGACTGCCGGATTCAGAGCCGCAATGGGGATCCTTGTGGGTCTTGCAGGCATTACGGATCTTGTACTTCTTAAGAAAAAACAGCTTACAACAGACAGACTTGTGGCTTCCATAATGTTTGCCGGACTTGTAATGCGTATAGGCTACATGCTCTATACACCGGGCGCGGTAAGATCTCACGACATGTGGGAATTTGAAAAGGACGGCTACGGTCACGCCGGATACATACTTACTCTCATTGAAGACAAGATGCTTCCGCAGACCAATACAAGACAGTATTACCAGCAGCCTTTCTACTACATTCTCAGTGCTCTCGTATCTGCACCGATCAATTCATTCCTCGGCGGACATGATAATGAGCTCATTGTTGACACCGGCAAGATAATCAGCGGCGTGGCATCATGCATCGTTCTTCTCATGACAGATTCATTCTGTAAGGAAGCAGGTCTTAAGGATAAGTACCGTGCGGCAGCGGCAGGCTTCGTGGCTTTCTGCCCGGCATTCTACTTAAGCGAAAGAATCACACCGGATATGCTCTGTACACTTCTTATGACCATCGCACTTATCTACACACTCAGATGGTACAGAAGTCCTGACTGGAAGAACACGATAATTCTCGCCTTTACCTACGGCCTCGGCGTTATGACAAAGCTCTCCATCGGTTCACTTGCAGTGTTTACAGCAGGTGTGTTTGTATGGAAGTTCATCGAAGCAGTTAAGGAAAAGAAATTCGGTCCGTACATTCCGAAATTTATCGTATTCGGTATGATAAGCCTTCCGCTCGGTCTCTGGTACAGCATAAGAAACTACAAGAGATTCGACCAGCCTTTCGGCTACGTTCTCGAGATTCCGAAGGATCACTCACTCTACACAGGTGACCACTCCTTCTTCCAGAGAATCATTCTTCCTGACCTTCCTAACTTCGTGACTGAACCGTATGCTGAGGTATTTGAGGACTACAATCTCTGGACTTACATGGTCAAGTCTTCGCTTTTCGGTGAATTCAAGTTTGAAGTTCCGGCTATCGTTCCTGTAAGCCTTATGATCGCAGCCATAGCACTTACTATTCCGGCAGTGACAGGCGTTGTAAAGGGCGCATTCAAACTGAAGGAAAACAAGGAACAGTTCCTTATGTCAGCAGCAGTGCTCGTGTTCATGGCATCAATCGTTTACTTCTACATCAAGTATCCTAACGGATGCAGCATGGACTTCCGCTACATGACATTCATAGTTGCTCCGGCAGCAGTTCTTGCCGGCAAATACTGTGCTGAAAACGGAAAGAAGTGGATCGGTACGCTTTACTTAGCTGCTGTTCCGGTATATGCGCTGTTCTCGACACTTATGTACACAATGATCAAATAATGCAGCACATCTGCTGCTCACAGACTCCTCTATCACCGGTGAGATACCGGCGGCAGAGGAGTTTTTGTATCCGGATACAGAATCAGCGTGGAGTACGTAGCAAAGCCCGGCAATCTCCACACCCCCCAGCGTGGGGCACGGGGCGAAGCCCCGTAATCTCCCCACTCCCGGCAAACCCGCGCAGCCGGATTGCCGGCTTTTATATTTTAAAACATATAAGATATAATGAAAAAGCAATGTTTATCCTGCTACGGAAAGTTTAAAACATCTTACAGATTTATTGGTACAGTCACGGACTTTTTAGACAAACTGCGTATTTACGTAGATTAACTGTGATAGTTTTGTGAAAATCGTGTGATATCATAGTGTATTTGACTATATAACGCTGTGTAAATTCATTTAAAATGGCACATTCAATGATGTTGAAACAAATTCCTTACAGTGGTATAATATATTCTGTACGGTGATGCCCTGTGGTTCGAGGACATCACAACTGCAGAAACTAAGAAAGGTAGTGTAGTATGAAACAAACAAAACTTAAAAGACTGCTTGCTTCACTGTTAAGCATTTCGATGGTCGGAAGCTTTGCAGGAACCGGCATTTCCGTAAGTGCCGATGCAGGCGAACCGCCTCCGAGCGTAACTCCGGATGAAATGGTATTCCCTGATCCGGATTCCTTCAGCTATGACGACGTTGAAGTAAACTTCGCCAAGGCACTTCAGTACGTGCTTTACTTCTACGACGCCAACAAGTGCGGCTTTGACGTTGACGAAAACGGTGAACCTGGACTCAAGTGGCTTGAATGGAGAGGCGACTGCCACACCGAGGACTACAACATTCCTCTTAAACCGATGTCCAAGGAAGGTGCTGACGCAAAGTTCGGTACAAACCTTTCACAGGACTTTATTGACGAGTATAAAGACATTCTCGATCCGGACGGTGACGGATTCATCGACTGCGGCGGCGGTATGCACGACGCCGGTGACCACGTAAAGTTCGGTCTTCCTGGTTCATATGCAGCTTCAACAGTAGGCTGGGGCTACTATGAATTCCGTGATGCATATAAAAAGTCAGGTCAGCAGGAACACGTTGAAAACATCCTTCACTGGTTCAACGACTTCTACA
>JBGUVZ010000512.1:0-4505 GCA_045220685.1 Oscillospiraceae bacterium
CAACTCTAAGATTACAAAGCTTGCAAACGATCCTTCTAAGATCATGCTCACAATCAGCGCTGATGCTCTCAAGGGCGGCACTGAAAAGTACATTGATTCTGTTGATGGCGAATTCATTTATGTAATCGAAAAGGATACATTCAAGCCACTCCACATCGAATTCAAGTCTAACTCTAAGGCTGTTGCTACAGACCTCAACAAGAAGGCTACAGCTACAATCGAAACAGCTTACATCGACTTCGAATATCCTGAAGAAGTTAAGGTTTCAGTACCTAACAACGTTAAGGACAGCGCAGTTGATGCAGTAAACTACATCAAGACAGACAAGGACTTCACAAAGTTCGCTGCTGATGTTATCTCAAGCAAGGTTAAGGTTGACTAATCAATAGTTTAACTGATAATTAACTAAATAGTTTTATCACCCTGTCAGAAATGGCAGGGTGATTTTTATTTGCAAAAGATCATTATTTCTGCTATAATTCTATAGGTACATAAACACAAGGAAGCACTGGATAATACGCTCGAGAACACGAATTAATAATCGATATCTTCCCGAACGGAAATCTGTGTTTCACTAATAATGTAAAGTTATACGATCAGGAGAATTGTAATGTCAGTTTTAAAAAGACTTATCTCAGGAATAGCCGCCTGTTCCCTGCTCTTTTCTGTCTCAGGGACAGGAGTACTTCAATACGATAAAGCTTATGCTGCAGAAGCAAAATACAACTATGCAGAGGCACTTCAGAAATCACTCTACTTCTATGAAGCACAGCAGGCTGGCCCTCTTCCAGAATGGAACAGAGTTTCATGGCGTGGCGACTCAACCATGTCTGATGACGTAACAGGCGGATGGTACGATGCGGGTGATCATGTAAAATTCAACCTTCCTATGGCCTATTCAGCATCCATGCTTGCCTGGGGACTTTACCAGTACAGTGATGGTATAAAATCTGCAGGTCAATATGATATATACAGAAACAATCTTGAGTTCGTACTCGACTACCTTGTAGACTGTGACAGAGGATCTGAAGTAGTTTATCAGATTGGTGACGGTGAACAGGATCATAAATGGTGGGGCGCTGCTGAACTGGTGGAACTTGAAATGGGTAAACGTCCTTCCTACACATGCAATGCATCATGTGTTACTGCTGAAATGTCAGCTGCTCTTGCGGCAGGTGCTGCTGCACTTAAGGATTCTGACAAGGCCGGTGAATATAAAAAGTACGCTGAACACTATTTCGACATTGCGTGGATGACGAAAAGCGATGATTCTTACACAAAAGCCAAAGGCTTCTATGACTCCTGGAGCGGTTTCTGGGATGAACTTTTCTGGGCTTCCAACTGGCTTTATATCGCTACCGGTGACAAGGACTATCTGAAAAAAGCAAAGGAATGCATTCCTAATCTCGGTAAGGAAGATCAGAGCGATGAGCTGAAATATTCATGGGGCATGTGCTGGGATGACGTTATGCAGGGAGCAATGCTTCTGTATGCGATAAATACAAATGATAAAGAATACAAAGAACACGTGGCAAAACATCTGGACTACTGGTCAAAAACTGAAGGTGTAAACGGCAAATCCGTTCAGAGAGCACCAGGCGGCCTTGCATGGCTTGATTCATGGGGCTCGCTCAGATATGCTACTACTGCTGGATTCCTTGCTGCTGTGGCTTCTGATACGATTTTCAGCGGTGATAAGGCAAAAGTAAAACAGTATAAGGAATTTTACGAAACTCAGATCAATTATGCTCTCGGTGACAATCCGGACAAAAGAAGTTACGTAGTAGGATTCGGAAATAATCCTCCTGAGCATCCTCACCACAGAACATCTCACGGCGCCTGGGATGACATGAAAAATGACGGAGTAAAGAACCACCGTCACGTTCTCTACGGTGCTCTTGTCGGCGGTCCTTCACTGGACGGCTCCTATTCCGATGACATCGAAAACTATATGTGCAATGAGGTCGCTGATGACTACAATGCAGGCTACACTGCCCTTCTCTGTAAAATGGCAGGTGAATACAAATGCAAACCTCTTGCTGACTTCCCTCCTGAAGAAAAGCCTGATGGTCCTGAATTCTATGTTACAGCCTCACTCAATCAGCAGTCAGATTCCTTTACTGAAGTTAAGATTCTTTCAGTAAACCACTCTGCATGGCCGGCAAGAGTCATAACTGACCTTTCGCTCAACTACTACTTCGATCTATCAGAAGTCTTTGAAGCAGGTCTGTCGGTAAATGATGTTACAGTCCGGATCGGATATGATGAATGGTCACAGGCTACAGTTTCTGAACCAAAGCAGTACAAGGACAATATCTACTATGTAAAAGTTACTTACCCTGACGGATCTGTTCTTGCTCCTATAGGAAAAGAACAGGAAAGCGCAGAGCTTCAGATGAGAATATCTGTACCTGATCAGAACAAGGTCTGGGACGAATCAAATGACTATTCTGCTGAAGGACTTAAAACAGGTAATCAGGATGTTGAAATAACTGATCATATTACTATGTATGATGGTAACAAGCTCATCTGGGGAACTGAACCGGACGGAACAAAGGCTGACGGTGTTGTTGATTTTGTTCCCGTAAAAGCTAAGGAAAAATCAGACGGAAACAGCTCTTCCAGTGATGATGAATACGATGACGGCGCCGGACATACTGTTGTTATCGAAAACGACTGGGACGGCGATGATGACGTGATCATTACAGACGCAGAAGACGAAGATGACAATTCAGAAGAATATACTCCGGACAAAGAGGACACTCCTGAAAGCGCTGACAAGGACGAAGTAAATACACGTATCTTCGGAGCTGCTGTTATTGCTGCAGTAATTATCGGACTTGTTATTGCCGTAATCATTTCAAACAAACGTAAGAAGAAGGATAATAAATGACATACAGGACTCATCTTGCAGCCGGATATGCAGCTGTGCTGTGGACTTTTTCACCGGATACTGTTTCAGAACTTATTCTGTGTACCGGTACTGCAGCTATAGGTTCTGTCATAAGTGATGTTGATGCTTCTGCATCACGAAGCAAAAACGATCTTGCAAAGGTATCAGCTGTTACGTTTCTCAGTATTGCCGGAGTACTCGCTGTAGATCATTTTGCCGGCACTGACATTGCTTCGAGGTTCAGTTCAAATTCCTCACTTGTAAGACTTATTACTGGCTTTCTGATATTCCTTGGTGTATGCATATTCGGTGAACATCTTCCCCACCGGTCATTCATGCATTCCATTGCTGGTGTGGCTGCGGTAACTGTCAGCTTTTCTCTTATACTCCCGTCTGCAGCTCCGTATATGGCAGTTTCAATGCTTTCACATATTCTGCTTGACATGCTCAATAAAAAGAAGATACAGCTGTTTTTCCCGCTTCCGAAACCGCGTATCGGATTCGGCATATGTTCAGCTGACGGCGGTATCAATAATCTGCTGTTTTATGTATTCGGTGCCGCAGCACTGATAAAAGTGATATTAACAGTAAAAGGATTTTAATAAAAAATGCAGTACGTGTTCTTAAGTGAACCTGTACTGCATTTTTCGTTATGAAATAGAATACTTATACTGAAGCCGGAAATGGCAGCCATAAGGCTGCCATTTCTGTTATATGCGGAGGAAAGATCTTAAATCATTCTGTTCTCCGCATGTTCATCTGTTGTTTACCTGATTTTAGAATCTATCAATTCGTTTTATCAGACATTTACGCCGAAACTTCTGCAGAGAGCTTCAAGGCCGCCCTGATATCCGGCAGCAACAGCGTTGAACTTCCAGTCGCCGTTATTCTTGTAGATCTCACATACAACGAGAGCTGTTTCAATTGAAAAGTCTTCAACGAGGTCGAAACGTAGAACTTCACTGCCTGTCATATCATCGTCACTTTCCATCTTTGCTACATGAACATAAGCGTTGGAAACCTGTCCGAAGTTCTGCTTTCTTGCAACTGCATCGTGAATAGTAACTGTAATTGCTATCTTTTCGATGTTATCAGGAATCTTTGAGAAGTCGATTGTGATAACTTCATCATCACCGTCGCCGTCACCTGTTCTGTTATCACCTGTGTGGATAACTGCATCGTTTCTGCTCTGAAGATTATTGTAGAAAATGAAATCTTCATCACATGTTACCTTACCGTTTGAACCGAGAAGAAAAGCTGATGCATCAAGGTCAAAGTCGAAACCTCCGTCATACTTGTTTGTGTCCCAGCCAAGGCCTATAAGTGCCTTTACGATTCCTTTGTCAAGACTAACTCTCTGTCCTTTTGAAAGACTTACTGCCATAATAATTACCCCCTGTTTAAAACAATGTTTTTATCATATAAATCTCTTTACGAGTGCTGCTACACCGTCGTCTGCTGTGCCTTCACCTACAGCGTTGAATTTCCATTCACCGTTGTGTCTGTAGAGTTCACCGAAAATCATTGCAGTCTTATTATCATAATTATCAGAAAGATTGAAGCGGCAGAGTTCCTCTCTGTTATCCGCATTTTCTATTCTGATGAACGCATT
>JBGUVZ010000513.1:0-7359 GCA_045220685.1 Oscillospiraceae bacterium
TTCGGACCGTTCAGAACCTATATAGGCTATGCGGTACAGTATGTCGCATCATTTATGGTGAGTATTTCCGGCAACATCTGTTCGCTGTTTTTCGGGTAATTCTGATTATGGAAAAGCTTTCATTCAAACTGGAGATATTTGAAGGTCCGCTGGATCTTCTTCTTCATCTTGTTGTCAAGCACAAGCTTGATATAAACGATATTGAGATCTCGAAGCTTCTTGAACAGTATCTTCTTTATCTTGATCAGTGCGCTGAACATGACCTTGAGCTGGCCGGCGAGTTTCTTGAGATGGCTGCCAGACTCATCTACATCAAGACCCTTGCACTCCTTCCGGCTCCGGAAGAAGAGGAAGAGGAGAAAAAGGCACTCCAAGGAGCTCTTATTGAATATGCGCTCTGTAAAAAGGCGGCAGCTGCGCTTGCGGAACTGTACTGCGGCGGAGACATGTTTGTAAGAAAACAGGCCGTTATCAAGGCAGAGTCCGATTATCAGCGTGTACATGAGGCTACAGTCCTTCGTGACGCCTTCCTTGGCATGCACGTCAAGAAGATACCGGTACGTGAGCAGGGACCTGATGAAAGATTCAAGGTCATCGTCAAGCATAAGATGTTTTCCGTTACCACCAAGGTAATAAGTATTCTGAAACAGCTTTACAAAACCGGTACAGCTGATATGGAAGGACTTTACGACGGTGTTACGGATCGTTCCGAACGAGTGGCAACATTTCTTGCCGTTCTCGAACTTACAAAGTCGGGACGTATTTACATAAGCGATGATAACACTACTATCACATTCATAGGAAAACGAAAAGAGAGGAAAAGTTCATAATGAGCTTTGTTGAGAATATTTCAGCAGTCGAGGCTATTCTGTTTGCATACGGTGAGCCTGTTCCGAAGGCTGTGCTTTCAGAAGGAAGCGGCATCGATCAGGAATCACTTGAAAAAATAATAACGCTTCTAAATGACCGGTATGATGAAACGGGTTCGGCACTTCAGGTGCTCAAACTCGGAGATTCATATCAGCTTGCCACAAGGCTTGAATATGCGCCTGCGGTAAAGAAGGTGTTTGAGACCGGGCGAAATGCGGCTCTGTCCACTGCGTCGATGGAGACGCTGGCGGTAGTGGCGTATAACCAGCCTGTCACCAAAAGCTTTGTGGACGCAGTACGAGGCGTTGACAGTTCTGCTGTAATGCAGAAGCTTGTCGAAAAGGGTCTTATTGAGGAAGCAGGACGTCTTGACGTTCCGGGAAGACCGATCTCCTACAGGACTACGAGGAATTTTCTGAGGTGTTTCAGCCTCGCTTCACTTGATGAACTTCCTCCGCTCAAGGCGATGCAGTCCGATCAGCTTCCACTGCCTGAAGGTGAAAATTAAACGGGGTGATCATTAATTGCTTGTTCTGATTGTGATCCTCCTTGTTTTCGCTCTGCTTTTCAATATCTGTGCCTGCGTTGACCTAAGATACATCGGCGGCGAGTTTGGCTACAGTGTAAAATATCTTTTCATCGAGATCCTGTCTTCTGACAAACCGAAGAAGAAAAAGGAGAAGAAAGAAAAGAAATCCAGGAAAAAGAAGCCGAAAGCAGACGAAAAAACAGAAGAGGACGGAAAAGAGAAAAACAGTAAAAAATCAAAGAAGAAAAAGAAATCAGTAATAAAGGAATATCTCGAGAATTTTGCTGCAGTAGTCGATTTTGTAAAGTCGTCTATGAACGATATTCTCGGACTTACACGTAAAATAAAAGTATCACGCGTATGCGTGGACTGTCTGGTGGCAGATGAAGACGCATTTTCATGCGCTGTAAATTACGGCGTGCTGAGTGCCGGAGTCTATAATATACTGGCGTTTATTTCGTCGTATTTTACTACTGACATTGATCATGTGAACATCGGACTTAAGTACAATGAAAGTGAGAAAAACAGCGTCTATGATTTCAGTACAAGACTGAAAATAAAACCCGGCTCGGTAATAATAGCCGGAATCGGAATACTGATAAGCTTTATCAAGCTTCAGATATTTAAAGAAAAGGATAAGGAAAAAACAAATAAAACAGTTTCAAAGGAGTATAGGAATATGGAAAATCATCCGGTAAATAATTTAATGGGTACAGCCATTGAGAAGATCAGAGAAATGATAGATGTAAACACGATCATCGGTAACCCTATCACAACATCAGAAGGGGCTACTATCATTCCTGTTTCAAAGGTAACTTTCGGGTTCGCATCAGGCGGTTCTGATCTTCCTTCAAAGCAGCCTAAGGAACTCTTCGGAGGTGCTGCCGGTGCCGGCGTATCCGTTCAGCCTCTTGCATTTATCTGTGTTTCACCGAACGGAGATGTAAAGCTTCTCCAGATGTCTGTAAACGCTACAAAGGAAAATGCAATGATCTCAACACTGCCGGATATCATAGATAAATTCTCCGGTCTTGTAAACGGCGGAGAAAAGAAGGAAAAGCCTGAAAGACAGGCTAAGATGAAAAAGCGTAAGGTAAAGAAGAACGAAGTTCAGAATGCCGATGACTTCGAGGATATTGTTGACTTCGAAGAAGCTGACGAGGAATAATGACAAACAGTTCCGGTAAAGATATCTCTGTTACAGACGCAGAATACGTAATGCAGAATCTTGTAAGACGTACTCATGATTCACACAAGGGTACTTACGGCACTCTTATCAGTGTCACAGGATGCAGGAATATGCCGGGTGCAGCAGTTCTTTCGGGAAAGGCTGCGCTGAGATCAGGTCTCGGACTTCTTAAGCAGTGTGCAGTCCCTGAATACATCGGGACAATGGCGGCTTCCTTTCCTGAACCGGTATACATTCCGGTGGAATGCGATAATGACGGATACTACACAGCAGACAATGCAGAAATGCTTATAGCCGCTTCGGAAAATGCCGGTGCGATGCTTATAGGCTGCGGGCTCGGATGTAAGGACAGTACGAAAGCTCTTGTGCGTGAGCTCATTCCATCTGTAAAATGTCCGCTTGTTATTGATGCTGACGGACTCAACTGCATTGCAGACGACCCTGATGTCCTTAACAGGGCATCTCATCCGGTCATCATAACTCCTCATCCTGCTGAGGCAGGAAGGCTTGCAGGCTGTAGCACAAAGGAAATACAGTCTGACAGAATGAAAGCGGTCCGCAGATTTACGGAGCGTTTCCCGGAAGTTGTAACGGTTCTTAAGGGAGCCGGCACTCTCACAGCTTATAAAAACAGCGTTTTTGAAAACCCGACAGGTAATCCGGGAATGAGTACCGGAGGAAGCGGCGACGTTCTTGCAGGTATTGCCGCTTCAGTTGCGGCTCAGAACCGCGGCGGGACATCTCTGTTAGGTACTGCGGTATCTGCAGTATGGATACACGGCAGGGCGGGCGACATTGCCGCTGAGCGTCTTTCGGAGTACAGCATGCTTCCGGAAGATATCATATCTTCTCTCGGCATGGTTTTTAAAGAACTTATACAGTAAAACAGCAAACTTCACTTAAAGCGATTTCATCTTCACATCAGTAAAGGTTCCGTAACCCATGGTATCATTATAAGATCCATTCCGTGAAAGGAGCAATGCGTATGAAGCTTCAGGATCTGCTTGTATACAACGACATACTTATACAGTGTCATGATTATCCTGATCCGGATTCTATAGCGTCCGGATTCGGTATATACTGCTTTATGAAAAGCCACGGCAAAAAGGTGAGGCTGATCTACAGCGGTATACATGACATAAGAAAGCCTAATCTTCTTATTATGATAGAGCGTCTGGGGATCCCTATTGAATATATGCGGGAACCGGAGTACGAGCCGGAGCTTCTTATTACGGCGGACTGCGTCCACGGCGAGAGAAACGTGACTGATTTCAAGGCGGGGACCTATGCTGCCATCGATCATCATGTTTCATCACGCAACAGTTCGGAACTTTACGAGATAAGACCTGACTATGCAAGCTGTTCCTCGATAATCGCTGTCATGCTCCGTGAATCTGGATTTGACTACAACAGCAATCCGGATCTTGCCACCGCACTGTACTACGGACTGTACACAGATGCCAACAGCATGTCGGAAGTGAACCATCCTGCTGACCGTGACTTGAGGGACTTTGCTAAGATAGAAAAGGAACTCATTCCACTGCTTACGAATTCAGTGTTATCGCTGCGTGAGATCCAGATCGCAGGTGAGGCACTCAACAGTATAAACAATGACAGGGAACATCATTTTGCTGTTACCTGTGCTGCCAAGTGTGATCCGAATATTCTCGGTTACGTAAACGACCTTATCATTCAGGTGGACACCATCAACGTCAGCGTTGTGTGCTGTTTCGTTTCCGGAGGAATAAGGATATCGGTGCGCAGCTGCATAAATGATATCAATGCGGTCGAGCTTACGAGATTCATAACCGATGGAATAGGCTCAGGCGGCGGACACCGTCAGAAGGCAGGCGGATTTATCTCCCTTGATAAAATGCCTGATGCCGATCCTGACACCATCGTCGATTTCCTTATAAAGCGTGTGACGATGTACTATGAGAATTTCGATATTATCAGAGCGGAAGAGTACACCGTTGATCCTGACAGCATGAAGATCTTTGTCAAGAAACCGCAGATAATGGGATTCGTCACAAGCGAAAGCATATTCGGATACGGTGCTTCGTTCCGTGTAAGATCGGTTGAGGCAGATTTCAAAGTGCGTGGGTCGGATGACCTTATTATCATGACGGATTCACGCGGAAGCGCATATCTTATCGACAGTGCGAAATTCGACAGCACCTATGAAGTGACGGAAGGCGTGTTCGATGTACGTGCCGACTATCATCCGCATGCCATCTGCTTTGACAGGGAACCGCGCAAGCTCAATTTCTCCTGCTGCATGTCCCGCGGCGGTGCGAAGGTGTATGCACGCAGACTTGAACGCAACACCAAGCTGTACACCATCTGGGACAGCAAGAACTACATTTCCGGAATGGTCGGCGACTATCTTGTTGTACGCATGGACGACCAGCGCGATGTGTACATAATCGACAAGGAACGTTTCCACGAGATATATAAAGAACTTTAAAACAAAACAGCATATCCTTAACTGAAGACCAGTTATAAGGATATGCTGTATTTTTTTGAAATATTTCAGACCGGTTATTCGGTTTTGATTAGGAATCCCGTGCTGATATTTGAATAAATCTGTGCTGCGTTGACGATCACCATCTGCTGCGCTGTGCAGTCGGATGTGAGCCGGTAGCAGATCCGTCCATGGACACGTCAATTCCGGATGTACGTTCATCCGGCTGGATGATAACGGTGGCAGGAGTGTGGTAGCTCCATTCGAACATGTATGATTCACCGCTTGACTGGCCGATGAAGTTGCGCCATGAAATGTCTGTTCTCATTTCAGGGTCCGCACCTATCCAGCATACTACGGCATCAGGATCGGCTTCGATTGTGGAGCCGCTTGCAACATTGCTGAGTACCAGCGGATTTCCGTCTACGATGACTGCGACATACGCATCAGGTCCCTGACCGGTAAGTGTGGAAGTCGCAAGACCTTTCTGGGAGATGACACCCTGTCCGAGGAAACGGACACCGTACTGGCAGTCCTTTGTGAATGCAAGGATGTTCTCGCTTTCCACTGAGATCTTTTCGCCCTGATCCAGCTTGTAGACAACAACGTGCTGCTGTCTGTTTGCATAGTATGTAACGCTGTCACCGCCAAAATCAACTCTCATAAGAGGCAGGTTTTCACCTGAGATACGTCTTACAAGCTGATTGAGCACTGCACGTCCGGCATTTGCTTCCGGACCGAGCATTACCTTTGTGAATTTATAGTTCTTTGCGCCCTGGCATTCGCCGCCGATAAAAGCGCCTGCCTTGGTAAAAACATAATCATTTCCGCCTGTGCAGGTTATCTTAAGGCACAGTTCATTTAAAGTTTCAAAAGTTACCATATCATACCCCTCTTATCATTCAAGTTCCACGCCGTACATCTTACAGAATCCCGCAAGATCACGTGACACACCGGAACCTACTGCGTTGAATTTCCATTCGCCGTTATGACGGTAGAACTCACCGACCACAAGAGCCGTCACGACGGACGAGCAGTTTGTAAGATCGACAGATGCCACCACCTGACCGGAATCGATGTTTATAATTACCGCACTTACAGAGTTTACTTTGCTGAAATTCTGATTTCGTGCGACTGCTTCATATATTGTTACGGCCATCGAGATCTTCTTAACGTTCTGACTTACCTTATCAAGATTGATCATAAGATCTGAACCGCCGAGATCATATCCCTGATAGCGCGTGCTCTCGTCAGGACTCTGCACCTGTCCGTAGAAAATAAACCAGTCCTCGGACGGTACCTTTTCGTTTTCCGCAAGCAGAAAAGCAGATGCATCCAGTTCGCATCCCGGATCCTTTACATCCCAGCGCAGACCTATTCTCATCCTGTGCAGATCCGCACCGAGCGGTATCTTCTGACCGCGCTGAAGGACTTTTCCACCGGACGGAAGAGAAGGAGCCTTTGTTTTCGGAGCATTATTCTGCTGCACCGGCTGCGGAGCTGGTGCCGGTCTTGTGTTCTGAGGAGGCGGAGTATTGTTAGCTGGCCTCTGATTCTGAGCCTGCGGAACGTTGTTGACCGGTCTCTGATTCTGCGAAGGCGGAGCACTGTTAGCCTGTCTCTGGTTTTGAGGAGACGGAGCATTGTAAGCCTGATTCTGAGGCCTTGGAGTGCTGTATACCTGACCCTGATTTTGTGGACGAGGAGTACTGTAAACCTGTCCCTGCCCCTGAGGCTGTGGAGTACTGTAAACCTGTCCCTGATTCTGAGGTCGTGGTGTACTGTAAACCTGTCCCTGGTTCTGAGGCTGCGGAGTACTGTAAACTTGTCCCTGATTCTGAGCCGGAGGATCTATGTAGTCAGCATAAGACGGCCGTCCGTTCGGATAGTCTGAAGAATTCTGATTATTCTGATAAGTCTGTCCGTAGTTCTGATCGTTAGGATAACCCTGATTATAGTTCTGGTCATTCTGATATCCCGAACCGTAATTCTGGTTGTTCTGATATCCGGATCCGTAATTCTGATTATTCTGATAAGGCGTTCCGTAGTTCTGTCCGGAAGGCCCGTAGTTCTGGTGTTCATCCTGCATCATAGCAGCCGCTGCGACCGCAGCAGTTGCCGCCATACCCATATTCATGCCATTCATTCCGCTTACAGGATTCATACCATATCCGATAGCATTCTGAGGCCCGAACTGCCTTAACAGCGACTGAGTATTATACGCTCCTGTTATACGCATCCCGCTTCCGCCGGGCATGCCAAGCTGATTTATAAGACTATTTCTGTCGAGCGGCCCGACAAGCCGCA